>CAIZMS010000129.1 GCA_903934155.1 uncultured bacterium
AATCCTCGCGCTGGAAACGCTGGCTATAGACTTCGTAGATCTGATCGAACTTGAGTCCCGGCTCGGGCTCATAGGCGGCGAAGGCACGCACGGCCTGAGCGGCAAGTGCCCGGCGATCCACGAGGAACAGAATGCGCCGTCCGGCGCCGGACTTCATGAGGCGATAGACCTCGTTCACCAGCGTGAAGGTCTTACCGGTACCGGTGGCCATGGCGACAAGCATCTGGCGTTTTCGGTCACAGATGGCCTGCTCAATCGCCTGGCAGGCATCTCTCTGATAGGGGCGCAACCGGGGGTGCCATTGGGTGGCACCTGCCAGCGCTACGGCCGCTTTCCCGACATCACGCGCCAGCAGTTCGCGCAAGGCGGCAGGAGTGTGGAAGTCGGCGATCCGCCGGGACCGGCTGAATTCGGGGCGAACATCGTGAAACCAGATGACCTCGCCATTGGTTGAATAGAGAAACGGCACATGGAACCCGTGGAAGTCAAATGAGCCGGCCGCCCCTCGGGAATAGCGCTCTGACTGGGTAAGGACGTTCTGGGGACCCAGGGATAGCTTCTTGGCCTCAATGATCCCGAGGAGCCGCCCATCCACGAACAGGGCATAGTCTGCAGGCCCGTTCTCTGTGGGGAATTCGGCAACGGCATGAAAGTTCAGTTGATCGACAACCAGATCAGGAGTCCACCGGACGATGGTCCACCCCAAGGCCACGAGTTTGGGGTCAATCCTGGCCTTGCGGGTCTGCCATTCAAATTCGCTCTGTTTATCAGCCGTCATGGTTCGATCATTTAACGTCCCAACATGCGGAACAGTACCCGCCCCGGAAACAACACCCGTTCGGGAAAGATAATGATGCAGTCCCCAAAAAGCGATATTCAATTTCAAAAGTCCGCGTTCTGAAGAAGCTCGGCAAATCAGGATGGACAACGGGGGCGGGGTACCGTTACATTTCAGCGGTTTTTTGAACGAACCAAGGAGTACCATGAGCCTCAAGACTGAAGATATTCTGAATTACCATATCGGCGGAAAAATCGGCATGCGCACCACGAAAAAGCTGACCGGCCCGGCCGACCTCTCGCTCGCCTACACCCCCGGCGTTGCCGTCCCCGTCAAGGAAATCGCCCGCGACCGCGAGGGTCTCTTCCGCTACACCGCCAAGAATAACCTTGTCGCCGTTGTCTCCGACGGCACCGCCATCCTCGGACTCGGCGATCTCGGCGCCGAGGCCAGCATCCCGGTCATGGAAGGCAAAGCCGTGCTCTTCAAGGCATTCGGCGATGTCGATGGCTGGTCCGTCCCTGTGAACCATTGCCGGATGGACGGCAAGAATACCGGCAAGACCGATCCCCGCCGCGTGATTGACACCGTCATGGCCATCGCCCCCATGTACGGCGGTATCAATCTGGAGGACATCGCCGCCCCCGCCTGCTTTGAAATCGAGGATCAGCTTGATGCCATGCTCGACATCCCGGTCTTTCATGATGACCAGTGGGGCACCGCCGTGATCACGCTGGCCGCCGCCATGAACTACTGCCACCTTTCCGAACGGTCACTGGGCGAGCTCAAGATCGTCATCAATGGGGCCGGAGCCGCGGGCATGCGCATCTGCGAGATGCTCAAGGCCGCCGGGGCACGCACCGTTATGCTGTGCGACACCAAAGGCGTCATCCGGCCCGACCGCACCGACCTCACCGGGAAAAAGAAGGAGCACGCCTTCAAAACCACCGACAGCACCCTGTCCGACGCCATGAAAGGCGCCCATATGTTCATCGGCGTCTCGGCGGCCAATTGCCTGAAGCCTGCCGATGTGAAGGCCATGGCCGCTTACCCGGCCATCTTCGCGATGGCCAACCCGGATCCCGAGATCAAGCCCGAGGACGTTGCCGCCACGCTCGGTAAGAAGCCGTATATCATGGCCACAGGCCGTTCCGACTACCCGAACCAGGTGAACAATGTTCTGGGCTTCCCCTTCATCTTCCGAGGCGCCCTGGATGTGCGGGCCCGCACCATCAGCCTGCCCATGAAGGTCGCCGCCGCGGAGGCGCTGGCCACCCTCGCCCGGCAACCCGTTCCGGCGGAAGTCACGCGCCTTTACGGAACCAACCTGGAATTCGGACCGGGCTACATCATCCCCAAACCCTTCGACCGCCGGCTGTTCGTTGAGGTTCCCGCCGCCGTCGCCCAGGCCGCCGTCGCCTCCGGTGCCGCCCCCAAGTGCGACCTGTCCGGCTACCGTGCCGCCCTGCTGGAACGGGACCGGACCCGTAACTTCCTCAAATGACCAATCATCACGCAGATTACCACCCGCTTCGCTTGAGAAAACGGAGGGGAACGAGAGAGAGAAATACGAAGAAAATGTTGCGGCATTTCTCGCGCAGGGAAATACCCTGCGCAATAAATGCCGCAACACCGTTCCTAAAGGGGGAAAAGAGAAGGCTTGAATTGTGCGAAGCACTCATGGAGTGGTC
>CAIZMS010000130.1 GCA_903934155.1 uncultured bacterium
GATCGCACGGCTGAGATTCGCCTCCGGCGTACGCACCATCACATGGTAATGGGTTTCCATGCACACGTACGCCATCACCCCCACCCGGAACCGCTCCCTCATCTCCTCCAGCAGTTCCACAAAATGCCCGTGATCTCGATCATCACTAAAGATCTCCTGCCGATGATCCCCCCGCGCCGTCACGTGGTACCACCCATCCTCTATATCCACTCTCAAAGGTCTTGCCATACTCCACACTCAATCACACCGCTCGGCATCTTTCAAGATGTTACTTGTTACGATGTGACCCCGGCGGCTCCTGAACCGATAACGGCTGTTGGTATTTCCAATCTGCAGCACTGGCCCCGGCACGCTCTCGCCTTCGGCAATGAGCAGGGATAACTTTCCAGCCGCCCCTTGCACAAAAATGCACGGTTCTTTGTCATCATATCCTTGTCATCTTCGGCCCGTTCACTCCTCCGCCAGCACCAAGCGGGCACCGTTCTCGCTGAGTTTGAAGAGATGCGCCCGTTCGCGATTGCCGCCGTTGGGCTGGTGCAGGGCTAACAGCAGATCCCCGGCAAAATTGCGGAAAATCATCCCATGCCCGCCATCCTTGCCAAACAGCACATCCGGCGAGTGCCGCCACGGTCCCTTCACCGAACCGTTCTCCGATTCCGCCACGCCAATGGCATAATCGCCGCCCTTGCGAAAACTGGACCAGATCATCAGCAGCTTGCCAGCCTTGGTGCGATGCAAGAACGGACCGTCCGTGACGAAATTGCCTGGCTGGTAAGGCCGCACCCATGGCGCTTCCGAGGCCCGGAACAACAAGATCGACTCGCCCATTCTCGCGCTCCAATCGTCGCTCATTTGTTGCGCGCGAATTGTCCCGTCCTTGATCGAAGACCACTCGTTGCAGTAAACCAACCAGTGCGTGCCGTTGGCATCAAGCCACGGCGTGCCATCCAAACATTGCTGCTCAGGTGGCGTGTTCGCCGCGTCACCCACAATCACGAAAGGACCCTCGGGTCGCTCGGCCCGCAATATCTGGGTGCCGCGCCCGCCCGCGCGCCCCGGAAACGTAACAAACATGAAATAGCTCTTGCCAAATTGATGCACTTCCGGCGCCCAGATGTCCGTGCCGCCCCAGAAGCCGGACTTGGGCCGCTCAAAGGCGAGCACCGGCGCACTCCATTTGGCCAAATCCTTGCTGGAGTAGACCTCCACCCCGAGTCCCAGGCCGTCGTTGTTCCGCCGGTTCCCGCATTGCGCGTACAGGTAATACGTCTTCGACGCCTGGTCCGCGAGGATGAATGGATCCCTGACACGGATATCAGATAGATTGATTGGATAATCACTTGGGGGAGCCGTCTCGTCGCCACGCGCCAGAGGCGGCGCCATGACGCATAACATCAAACTTGATTTCTCGCGCGGTCCAGACGCGCCCTGGACCGGGGCAACAGCGCCGGACAACAGCAAAGCCGCTGTGAGAATCGACCAACCAACGAAGGCCCAACGCGAGGGTAGATGGAATACGGGGGTCAGCATAATGTTTTCCTTTATGGGTAAATGATCCTTGCTTGTCATGGCACTCTTCATCGGCGGCACACCCGCTTTCATGTGCATCAA
>CAIZMS010000131.1 GCA_903934155.1 uncultured bacterium
ACCACGCTCGCTATCATGAAGGGAGTTTTCCTTCCCTCCCTGACCTGCCTTGTGGTGCCATTAACCCTCTTGACCTTCACCCTCCGCGGCAAAATGGTCGTCCCCCCGAAAAGCAGCACCGCCAGCAGCCACATGCAAACGACCCCCTTTGAGCGAACCTTCATCTTCTGCCTGGGAATCGGCACCCTGGTCGCGGTGCCCCTGTTCAAGTCGATGACTCATCTGCCCCCGTTTATGGGAATTCTCTTTGGTTTGGGCATCCTCTGGCTGGTGGGAGAGCTGCTTCACCGCAACAAGGAGGATGAATCCAAGATGCACCTCACTTTGACGGCCGCGCTGAAGCGCATTGACATGAGTTGCATCGTTTTCTTTGTGGGCATCCTTCTGGCGGTGGCCACACTGGAACACACGCACATTCTGGCGTCCCTCGCCGGGTGGCTCGACCGGACGGTAGGACGCCAGGACATCATCGTCACCTTGATTGGCCTTGCCAGTGCGGTCGTCGATAACGTCCCCCTGGTTGCCGCGTCCATGGGAATGTACGACCTGGCAACCTACCCGCCAGACAGTTTTCTCTGGAGCTTCATGTCCTACTGCGCCGGCACGGGCGGATCGATTCTCATCATTGGCTCAGCCGCAGGCGTGGCCGCCATGGGGCTGGAGAAGATTCACTTCTTCTGGTATGCAAAAAGAATCGGCGGCCTGGCTGCGATCGGTTATTTTTCCGGAATTGCGGTGTATCTGCTTCAAAACGGGCTGAGCCATTGAATTAGGGCGACATGGACCGACTCACCTACTTTATCCGACGGCTGCTTCTGGTAATCCCGACCTTTATCGGGATCACCCTGGTGTGCTATGGCCTCGTTCAAGTGGTGCCGGGCGGCCCGGTGGAACAGGCCATCATGCAGATGAAGGGGATGGGTGGCGGCGAAGGGAAACTGACCGGCGGCGCCTCGGGCACCATTTCCACTGAGCAGCGCAAGGCACTTGAAAAACATTTCGGATTCGACAAGCCATTCCTCGCGCGATACTGGAAATGGCTCGCCCACGACCGGCTCGGCATGCGCCAGGAATCCTTCAAATATCCCAACAAAACCGCCTGGCAACTCATCCGCGAACGGTTTCCCGTCTCCCTCATCTTCGGGCTCACGGGGATTGTGCTGAGCTATCTCATCTGCATCCCGCTGGGCATCACGAAGGCGTTGCGAAACGGAGGAAAGTTCGACATGGCCTCCAGCGTGGTCATCCTGACCGGCTACGCCATTCCCGCCCTGGCCCTGGGCATGGTGCTCAAGATGCTGTTTTGCGGAACCGTGGAGAGCCTGTGGGATGTCCTACCCCTGTCCGGTTTCCACTCCGAGAACTACGCCACCCTCTCGGCCTGGGGCCAAATGGGGGACATCGCCTCGCACATGGCACTCCCGGTAATGTGTTATGTCATCGGCGACTTTGCCGTGCTGACACTCCTGATGAAGAATTCCCTGCTGGAGCAAATCGGCAAGGACTATTTGCGCACCGTGCTGGCCAAGGGCGGCTCCGCCCGGCGCGCCATCTGGGGGCATGCCTTACGCAACGCCCTGATTCCCATCGCCACCGGAATCGGGGGAATTCTCAGCGTCATGTTCGCGGGATCGGTGATTATCGAGCAGATCTTTGAAATTCCCGGCATGGGCCGCCTCAGCCTCGAAGCGATTGTCGGCCGCGACTATCCCGTTTTCATGAGCATCCTCGCCCTTACCTCCATTCTCGGCCTGCTCGGCAACCTCATTTCCGATTTCTGCTACATCCTCATCGACCCCCGAATCAACTTTCACAAATAGGAGCCTCCCATGATCATTGAACCTCATATTCACATGTATTCGCGGACGACGGATGACTATGCGGCGATGTACAGGGCTGGGATCCGGGCCTGCGTGGAACCGTCATTCTGGATGGGCTGCAATCGCCGGTACGCCGGAACGTTCTTTGATTATTTCAGCCTGATTCTGGAGTTTGAAACCGTCCGCGCCCGCCGGTTCGGCATTGACCATTTCAGCGCCGTCTCGCTGAACCCGAAGGAGACGGAAGACCTCGCCCTGGCAGCGGAGGTGATGGACGGCCTGGCCCCCTACCTCGACCACCCCCGTTGCGTCGCTCTCGGCGAAATCGGCTTTAACGCCATCACGATCAACGAGGAGAAGGCCTTTGCCCGCCAGCTCCACATCGCCCATGAACGCCGGATGCCGGTGATCGTCCACCTGCCCCATGTAGATAAATTGCGGGGCACGCGCCGCACCCTGGACATTGTCAAGGCGGAGGGCATCAGCCCCGACCTCGTGGTGATTGACCACAACACGGAGGAGACCATCGCCCTGTCGCGGGCGAGCGGTTGTTATTGCGGGATGACGGTCTACCCCATCTCCAAGCTCAATCCGGAGCGGGTCTCCGCCATCATCCGCCAATACGGGAGCGAGCGCATGATCGTCAATGGCTCCGCCGACTGGGGTGTCTCCGATCCACTCAGCCTGATCAAGGTGGTGGCGCAGCTCCGGCAGGATCATGTTCCCGAGGCCGACATCCACCAACTGACTTTCGACAATGCCATGGCCTTTTACAGCCACTCCCCCCACTGGAAACCCAACTTCGCGATCCAGCCCCTCGATCCCCGTGAATTCCAAAGATAGAAGATGTTAGAGTCCGATGCGCCAGGTGCAGGTGAAGGTTTTCCCGGGCTCCAGCAGGATAATGCCGGGCTTGTGGAGCAGTTCGCCGTTGTGGGTGGCGGGGTCAGCATAGCCGTACCAAGGCTCGATACACACGAACGGGGCGCCGGGCTTGGCCCAGATCCCCAGGTTCGGATAGCCGGAAAACTCCACGGTCACCCGACGCGCGTGACGGCGCGAGCACAGGCTGATGCTTCGTGAGTTCAACTTGAGGAAAATCAGAACATCCCGGTCAAACAGGTCACTTCGCAGGGGCAGAACGCGCTGATTGGAAAGAAGCCGCTCGGATTGGTCGGATAGCAACCCGTTCGCATCGAGCAAATGAGCAACCAGCCGTTCCGGTTTTTCAAACTGCAGCGCATAGTCCTCCACCTTGTCACCCGCGCCCCATTTCAAGGAAAACGCCGGATGCTCCCCGATCGAAAACGGCATCACCAGGGCTCCGGGATTGGTCACCTCGGTGGTGATCTCCACACCGGCCTCCAATAGGCGGTAGTGGCGGAGCAGCGTGAAGTCAAACGGATACTGTTTCCGGGTTTCCGTTGTCGCCTGAAGACGGTACGACAGGGTGGACTCGGTGGCGGCGACGAGCTCGAAATCCGTATCCCGGGCAAACCCGTGCGGGGTCGTGATCTCATACTTTTTTCCGTCATACAAATACCGCCCCTGAACCAATTTCCCCACGATAGGAAACAAAAGCGGGGCGTGGCGCGGCCAGACCACAGGATCCGCCTGCCACAGGTATTCCGTGCCATCGGCCGCCCTGAGCCCGCACAATTCCGCCCCATGCCGCTTGACGGTCACTGATAGAGCAAAATTCCGAAGGGTGTTTTGCATGATACGAGGCCTCACCCGAAGGTGGCTCCCTTGTGTCCCCAATGCGTGGCGGGCAGGTCGGTAAAGGTCAGGTAAACCCGCTCACCGGGAATCGTCATCCAGGTCAGCAGCAGGTCACACAACCGGGCGGAGAGTTTCCCATTGATCGGGGGCGTCAAGCCGCCGATGGCCCGGACATCGACATAGGCGGCCGGGCCGCCCTTGCCGTCCAGCAGGAACGAACCGGTGTCGCACGTCACCATCATGTAGCGTTCGGGCTTGCCGGTGACTTCCGCCACCGCCGAGGAAACGGCGGCCAGGAAAAGTTCCCGCTTGTTTGCAGGCAGTTCAACTGAGGACGAAATCTTGACAAGAGGCATTTTCAAACTCCTTTCATCGAAAAGATCCAGGCTCTCGGTTTTAAGTTGGTCGGGGCGGTGGGATTTGAACCCACGACTTCCAACGCCCAAGTTATACGCGGCCATTTTTGCCGCTCCATAAATCACAGAAAACAATCAATTCCAATCAATATTGACAAGCGAATTCAGGTTTTTATCTTTTCGGGCTTTATCTTACTTTTTCGGGCTTCATTGCGCAATGTTTTCCCCTTTCCTTCACTTAACCGCAACAAGAATGGGTCACACGGATAACCGCCCTTTGTCAATAATCTCGCTCGCGTTCATTCATTACCTCATGGAAGAACGGCGCACGCGCGAAACCCCCTCCCCCCCTGTATTCGCGCCGGGACGCCGCACACGCCACGACCGGAACCGGGCACACCATCGGCACGGATCGCCCGCCGATCACGCCGCCACGCTTTGACAGGCCGCGCAGGTGGACGCACTGGCACGGCCATCACAACACCCGGCGGCCATGATCGAACATCACCCAGGGCAACCCGCCGGGATCGCAGTCACCGGGGCGGACAGGATCGCCACACCACGCCGGGACGCCGCACGCGCCACGACCGGA
>CAIZMS010000132.1 GCA_903934155.1 uncultured bacterium
AAGGAGACATATCCTCCCTTTGCGAACTTCGCGACTTCTGTTCAAATTCTTCATCTTGGTTCCGACTATGCCGGATTAGGCTCCTGAGAAGAAGTTTTTCCGGCCTTTGCCCGGAAGACAATACAGGTGCTGGTGCTTGAGCCGCATGAGGCGGTAGGGCGGATCGCCGGGCTTAACGGAGCGGCCGCCGAACAGGCGGTCGCCAAATGCGGTTTCATAGCCCGTTTGCTTGGCCGCGATTTCAGCAGGCTTGCTGGCCACAGCCCAGGGGAAGCACATGTGGCGAACGGTGTCGGTATTGAGCCGAACGTTGAGCTGCTCCCGGGCTGCGGCCAGATCGTCACGTATGACGGCATCACGCCCGGCCGGAGTTTCCTGCCGACCCTTGAAGGATTCCGCAAGGGCTTGAAGTTGATGCCCCCATCCGGGCCGGTCGAAAAAGGATTCCCCTCCGTTTTCGCGAACATGCCGTGTACAGGCCTCAAAGGCCCCGGGGTTGTCATAGCGAAGGGCCGACGAATAGCGGGACCGATGGGTATAAATCGGGGCACCCAAATCCGAGGTCAAGAGATGACGCTCCCCGGATCCGGTATCGAACCACGGGTAAAGGTGGGGATGCCGCTTAAAACCGGGCTTCACAAACCCCGCAATGATCGAATCAGAAAATACCAGGGTGTGGCGCAGGGTATGGGCTTGGATATCCACGGTTCCGGAAGCCTGCAGGGCACGCAATTCACACCACGCTGCAAAGGGTGTATCCGACGCATCGACCCCGTGTGGTGCCCCTTCTGCGCTACCCAATGCCAGCCTGGGCTGCGCCAGCTCAGGAACCAGGGCTGGACTCACATAGGTAATGGCTTGGAGTCCATATTTCCTGAGTAACGGGGCCGCCACGGTCCAGAGGCTGGCCCAGGCATCATCGAAACAGAGCGCCACGGAGTTCGGCCCCGGATGAATGCCGCGCCTGACATAAGCGGAAATAGCCTCAGAGGTCACTGTCCGGTAGCCGTTCTCGGCCAGATACACCAGATAAGGCTCCAACCGGTCAACGACGGCCTCGTGAAAGTGGAACACGGGAAGCCAGCGCCCGAGACTCCCGCCAAACAGAAAGGCCGGGTAGCACCCGGTGGCCAAATCAAGCACCCCCCGCCAGGGTGTGTTTCGCTCGGTAAATGGTATTCGCTGGATCATCCTGTCACGCCATCCTGAAAGCCTGTACCTTGCACTTATCAGGACTTTGAATCAATCGTGTTTTGCGGATCCAACGGAGTGAAATTCGATTTCCGCCGTCGCGCACGCCTGCGCATTTTTTTGAACATTTCCCGAACCCATCGGCTGAACCGGGTTTTGGGTGCCAGCATCAGGATGCCGAAGATGAGCGGCGTCCACCCCGGCAACACCGGCACAAGAATCCCGACAAGCCCGACCAGGATCAGCACAATCCCCGTCCCGATCTGGAGTTCCCGCCTGAATCGTTTTCTCCAGGGAACGGAATTCGCAGCAGATTCGCTCTTTGGGTATTTGATCATCTTTAATTGGTTGCCGGACTAGGATTCGAACCTAGACAAGCAGATTCAGAATCTGCTGTGCTACCATTACACAATCCGGCAATAATTCGGAGGCGGAAGGATGCGAAATGTCTTAAGGGGGCGTCAAGTTCCTTTTCCGAAGACTCCCCTCCCCATTTTCGAGCTTGAGCCCCACGGGTTCAGAAGGATACTATATTAATCGGGAAAAGGAAATAGAGAGAGTAGACACCCATGAACTCAAAAAAAGCTCTGGTTCTCGATGATGACCCTGTCATGCTTGAGATCCTCAAGAAACACCTTGAAGTCCGCGGTTATGAAGTGGCGGGATATTCCAACCCTGCCCTCTGCCCCCTCTTCACCGCGCGAACCTGCTCTCAGGACATCCCCTGTCCCGATGTCGTCGTGACCGATCTGATCATGAGCACCGTCAACGGAATCCAATTCATCGATGAGGTGAAGCGGAAGGGCTGCGCCAACAGTCATATCGCCCTGATTTCAGGACTCTGGACTGAAATTACTTTGAAATGGGCGGCGGAATTCGGCGTCAAGGTACTACACAAACCGGTCAATCTTGAAGAATTGACCGATTGGTTGAATACGATTGAGGCAAAAAGCCCCCCCCCTTGACCCCATCCACAGGGATCTTCTTCCCAGCCTTAAATCAAAGGTCTCCTGGATATCACGGGAAGGATCAGCTCGATTCGGGTTCCTTTTTTCCGTTGGCTTACAAGGGTCATGCTCCCGTTCAGAATATCGGCACGTTCACGAATGCTGAAAAGACCAAATTTTCGTTTACCAATACAAGTGGGGTCAAACCCGCGCCCCTTATCGGAAACCTCCACCTTGAATTGATCCCGCCCGTCGGGCTTGATCTGAACCACGGCCGTCCGTATCCCGGCATGCTTGATGACATTCAGCAACAATTCTCGTACCGCCTCAAAAACAAAAATCCCCATCTCCTCCGAAACCCGCTCCGCCACCGCCGCCACCTTGACCTGAACAGACATGGCGAATTTGTGTTTCATGTCTGCCGCCAGCCAACGAAGAGCCATCTTCAATCCCCGTTCATGAATAATGGGCGGTCGCAAATCCACGGTGAGCGTGCGTGTCACCTCAATCGCCTTGTCCAGCATATGCTGGGCCCGATCCGCCACCGCCCGGGCTGAAGCCGTCGGGCTGTGCTCATGGAATTCCCCAACCTTGAATTTTGCCGCCACAAGCCATTGCTGAAGATCCTCGTGCAGAATATAGGCAATCCTCCGGCGCTCGCGATGTTCAACCCGGATGATTTCCTCCGCCAGTGCCTGGAGTTTTGTAGTGCGATCCCTGACCTCGCCTTCCAGTCCATCCCGGACACTTTCCAACTCTCTCTGCAAGGTCTTGTAGGGGGTGACATCATTGAACATAACAAAGACCTTGCTGGCAACCGGAACCCCGAAAATATACATCGTCTTGACAGCGCCGTCCTTGCAGGTTACCCGATACTCATCGCCCTTTATTTCGGCCTGCTCCACCAGCGCCCTTTGAACATGACCCATCCACTGGGATATGGTTTTTTTTCGATACGCCTTGTCCGGATAAGCCTTTGCCCACCATTCATCCATGGTGGGAATATCCGAGGGGGAGTACCCGAAGGTCTCGATCGCCTTCCGGTTGATGTACTCAATCGTTCCATCCATCCCGACGATGGCCATGGACATGGGGGATAATTCGATTATCTTTCGAAGCAGGGCTTCATTTTCCCGCATCGACTCCTCCAAGCCCAGTTTCGGAAGGATTCGCCCGACCCGAACTTTTTTCTTTCGCTGGAATTGGCTCTCTAATTTTTGCGTCATTCCCAGTTGCACCCCCAGAAGACGACATTCCCTTTACACATAGGAAAAGCCCTTCGCTGTGTCAAGTGACACAAAGATACAAATATGTGTAATACTGCGTTGATAATTCATTTTTGTATTCCGCTTAATCATAAAAACAGTATTGCAGTTTTTTTCATTTTCACCGTATTTCCCTTTTTTATAAGGTTTTACACAAAGTCCAGGTATCGCGAAGTCTTCCCTTGGCACGGATAATGGTAATAACAAGTCTCCGAAGAGATAGACACTGACCATAACAAAAAAAGGAGGAGATATGAAAAGGCTGGGATTCATGAGGGGGTTTATAGGAATGGGAATGGCACTGGCGGGCGCGTTGCCCGCCCTGGCGGAAGAGGCCGCCACTACGGTAACCGCCGCAGTTGCGGCAACTCCGGCTCCGGCGGCCGCCGCGTCGGCGGTGAATTCCGGGGATACGGCCTGGGTTCTGGTGAGTACGGCGCTGGTCATGCTGATGACCATCCCGGGGCTGGCCTTCTTCTATGGGGGCCTCGTCCGGAAAAAGAACGTGCTCTCCGTCCTCATGCAGTGCTTCTTTCTGATGTGCGCCGTGAGCCTGCAGTGGGTAATCTGCGGGTACAGCCTGTCGTTCGGACCCGACGTGAAGGGCCTGATCGGCAATCTGGACTGGGCGATGCTGAAGAATGTGGGGCTGGAACCGAATGCCGACTATGCCGGCACGATTCCCCATCAGGTCTTCATGATCTTCCAGATGATGTTTGCCGTCATTACACCCGGATTGATCATCGGAGCTTTTGCCGAGCGCATGAAGTTTTCTGCATTTGTCGTGTTCATGCTGCTGTGGTCCACGATCGTCTATGATCCTGTGTGTCACTGGGTCTGGGGCATGGGCGGGTTCGTGCGCAAGATGGGCGCGCTGGACTTCGCCGGGGGTACGGTCGTGCATATCAATGCCGGCGTCGCCGCTCTGGTTGCCGCCCTGGTATTGGGTCGCCGTCTGGGACACCCTCACAAGCTGTCTCCCCCGCACAACCTTCCGTTTGCGGTGATGGGTGCCGCGTTGCTGTGGTTCGGCTGGTACGGCTTTAATGCCGGAAGCGCTTTGGGCGCGAACGGCCTGGCAGGAAACGCTTTCGTGGTGACTCATGTGGCGACCGCCGTTGCCGGGTTAGCCTGGGCAACAATGGATGTGATCTTCAACCGGCGTATGACGGTGCTGGGCCTGATCTCCGGCGCGGTGGCGGGGTTGGTGGCCATCACTCCAGCGGCAGGCTTCGTCACTGTGGGCGGCGCCATGGGAATCGGACTGGGCGCGGGAGTCATCTGCTACCTGTTCGTCAGCTTCGTCAAGGAGAAGCTCGGGTATGATGACGCCTTGGATGCCTTCGGCGTGCACTGCGTGGGCGGAATCTGGGGCGCGCTGGCAACGGGTTTGTGGGCAACCACAGCCGTCAACAGCGCTGGCGCAAACGGACTGTTCTATGGGAACCCGGCGCAGTTCATTATCCAGCTCAAGGCGGTGGCGATCACCGTCGCCTACTCCGGCGTCGTCAGCTTCGTCCTGCTGAAGTTGGTGGATGTCGTGATCGGCCTGCGGGCAACAGAACAATCCGAGCGGATCGGCCTGGATCTGACAGACCATCGCGAAACCGGCTACACGATGCTCGACTAAGGATGCAACATAAAGATTGATGAACGACATTACTAAGGAGAAATAAAATGAAATACATCGTAGCAATCATACAGCCCGACCGGTTGGACGAAGTCCTGGAACGGCTCACGGCAAGCAAAGTCCACCTGGTCACGGCGTCAAGCGTGATGGGGCGAGGGCGCCAGGGCGGAATCGCCCAGGTTTATCGAAGCCATAAGGAGGCTGGAACCCTCCTGAAAAAAATGAAACTCGAGATTGCCGTGAATGACGATTATGTCAAGCCGGCCATCGAGGCCATCACCGGAGGAGCACGGACCGGGGAAGTCGGGGACGGAAAAATCTTTGTCCTCGACCTGGAACAGTGCATTCGCATCCGAACCGGCGAAACAGGAGGCGAAGCCATCGGATAGGAATGACCCGGCCGCGGGTGGCGGCCCGACAGGAAAGTCGCCACCCGGGATTCACGAAACGCATCAACAACATAAAATAGAAAGAAAGTGAGACAAATATGAAAAAGCTAATAACAGGAATGATGATCGGTGTTCTGTGTGCGGGCTCTGCAACGCTGGGTTTGGCGACTCCCTCCACCCAGATCTGGATACCCTCAACGGACATCCAACCCTTCAACGTCTGGCATCTGGGACTGGATAATTATGTCCGATCCTCGGGCACCGGGCACTTCACCGCCGGGCAGCGCGATCCGAACATCTACGATGCCGGATTGACGGTGGGTATCCTCCCCTTCGAGTCGATCAAGGCTGAGGTCGGGGCCGACTACCTGGTGAATGGAACGGCCTATGACAGCAAGCCGTTCTACTTCAATGCCAAGGTGGGCGTGCCTGAAGGAACGCTCTATACGAATTCCGCCGCCCTGAACTCGCCCTCCCTCGCGGTGGGTGGCTTCAACTTCGGGACGGATTCGAGAAAAAGTAGCGCGACCCGGACCGACCAGAACATCATCTACGGTGAAATCGGACAAACGCTTCCCGCCTTCGGCGCGATCCCGTCCCTGGGCCGGTTCTCCGTCGGCTACTATTCCGGCAACAAGGATGTGCTGC
>CAIZMS010000133.1 GCA_903934155.1 uncultured bacterium
ACCCGGGACGGGGTCGAATACTTTATCGAGGCGGGTGACGGGGACAGCCAGAGCGTTTACCCGATCACGGCGCCGGTGCAGGCGGCCTCGTTGACGGTGACGGCGGAAAGCCCGTCCGCAAAGGCGCCCGGCGCCGTGAAGGTGAAGGTAGCGGAGCGGACGCTGTCGTGGTCGCCGGTGGTGGGGGCAACGCAGTACCGCATTTATCGGGCGGAAGACAAGAAATTCACGGCGGGTCCGGCCACCTGGCTGACCTACGTGGCGGCGGATGCAGAGTTGTCCTTCACGGACAACGGCGAGGATCTGGCGGGATGGGTGATGACCGGCGACTGGTACTACCGCGTGACGGCGGTGGACAAGGACGGCCGCGAGGGACCACCCAGCGCGTCGGTGGCGGTTTGTTATGAGGCTTTGGGGAAGTAACCCAGGCCCGGTAGTGAGGCATAATATGAGGGACGAAAGGGTATGATTATGTGTGAACGACGGGTAGGGACTTTTCAGAGGGGGCGGTTGCTCCCGATGATGGGTGGGGTGTTATTGCTCGCTCTGGCGGGGTGCGTATCGCAGCCTGAGGGGGGGGCTCGTGAGAGTGGTTGGTGGCCGCGGCAGCGGCCGGCGCCAGCGTATGTGGAGGTGCCCTGGCCTGCGAGCGCGGCGGAGCAGTTCCTGCTGGTCAGCCTGAGCGGCCTGGCGGCCCAGGGGGTGAATGACGGACGCCATCAGGAGCTCGTCTGGATCCAGCATGGCGGCCCCGTGTGTACCGAACGCTGGAAGGATGCCGCGGTCAAGCAATTGGGCATGCAGTGTTCGGGGCGGCTGGACGTCTGGCAACTGTTGGAACGGTATCACCGGAACGGTCTGGTCAAGGGCTATGTTCCGTTCCAACCCGATACCGCCGTCGAGGGTGTCTTTGCCGAGCGCGAAACGATCAACCCCTCGGCCAATCTCGCCACGGTTCTGGCCTCCCTGCACCAAGGCGTGTTGGCGCATCCGGCGTTGATCGAACGCCTCAAGCAGAGCGGGCTCAAGCCCGTGGCTGATCCTGGCGCCGTTTCGGCGGAAGCCTTGCGGGCTCAGAATGCTCGCGCGATCTCCAGGCATATCATGGGGATCCAGGACCCCAAGGTGCCGCATCTGAGGGATCTCCTGATCGCGCAGCGGGCTTGGGTCGGGTTCGGGCGGGGCGGGGATGTCGAAGCGGCATTGCGTGACCTGCCGGCGCTGGCCCCGGTTGCCGGATGGAACCTGGGCGACGAACTGAAGCACACGGCCCTGGTCTCGCAATGGGGCCACATGAACCTGGCCACCAACTGGAAATTGAATCTCCCGTTCCTGATGGCCGCGGGCTTCGAGGGGAAGACGCGGAAGGTCCCCGCTCTTGATCCCAAAACGATCGATTATGCCGATGCGCGGCCTGCCGTTTCGTTCCTGCTCAGCGACGGGGACAATGTCGCCTTCCTGACGGACGTGTTCTGGGCCGCGAGCGATTCCGAGCGCGATCGGGTCGCTTGCCCCTTCTGGGACAATCCCCGGCATGGCCAGTTCCCCATGGGATTCACTGCCTGTCTGGGCGACCTGGTGGATGTCGCGCCGATGGTGCTGGACCATCTGGCGCAGACCAAGCCGCCCCGCACCAGCCTGGTGCAGTTTGGCGCCGGCTATTTCTATCCGGACCATTTCGCGCGGAACCTGCCCGATCGCGAACAGATCCTGCGCCGGCAGGCCCGCATGCTCGCCCGGCAGATGCGCCGCACGGGCGCCACGATGCTCTGTTTCCTCGCCGAAAAATCGGATTCGCCCGAGACCCAGCAGGCGCTGCGGATCTATGCCGAGGAGATCCACCCGTTGCTGGGCATGATGGTGATGGATTATGCTCCCTATCACCGGATGGACGGGGCTTGTTACTGGTTTGACGACGGCCGCGGGGGGAAAGTGCCGGCCTTGACGGCCCGCTATTCGATGTGGGCCGATCTGAAGTTGTGGCGCACGGGCGACCCGTGGCAAATCGCGAAGGAAATCGCGGCGGATGCGGCCAGTGCCGGTAAAACGGATCCGGTGAGCAAACAGGTCGTGCCCGCGTTCAGCTGGGTGGCGGTCCACGCCTGGTCGCGCTTTCCCTCGCCTCAGGGCAAGGCCGGGCTTATGGGCGTCTCCGCCGTGTCGGCTTGTGTCGAGAGCCTGGATGCGAAGCAGGTGAATGTCGTCTCTCCGGAAGAACTTTTTTACCGACTCCGGCATGCGCATGGTCTTAAATAAACGTAGGCGAAAGGATTAATCATGAGTTCATCAAATGAAATGGTTGGTGGTTGTGTCAGGAGTTTCGTTGCGGTTGGGACCCTGGTGGCCCTGCTGGTTTCACCCCGTCTGGGGGCGGCTGAAAAGCTACCCTATGACGTGATCCAGAATATCCCCGTGCCCGCCGGCGTCCGGCTGGGAGGAACTGATCAATTCGACTACATGGCGCTGAAGGATCTGCCCGGCCCCAGCGGCGTGCAATTGGGCGGGATCGGCGTGGGGTGCTTCAGCATCGCTCCCGATGGTCGGTTCCGCCGGGTCAATATCAACAATGTCCACGATCAGGGTGATATCCGCGACGCGACCGGCTCATTCCTGGCCCTCTGGGAACGCCGCGAGGGCGGCCAGCCGGTGGCGCGGCGCCTGGTGCGTGATGCGGGCAAGGTTCTGGGAATGGCCGGCTACGCGCACACGACCTACAACGGTTTGTTTCCGATCGCGGAGATTGAGTACGGCTCCGACGGCGCCCCGGCGGATGATACGACGGTTCGGGTACGGGCCTGGTCGGGACTCACCCCCCATAATATCAAGGATTCATCCCTGCCTCTGGCCTGGATTGAGGTGACTGTGCGCAATGCCGCCCCCGTCGCCAAGGACGTCAGCGTGGCGTTCTCCTGGCAGGACATCCTCGGCCGCACCCTGTATGACATCACCGCGCCCTACGAGGCGTTTGAAAATAATGGATTTGAAACAGTAGCGATGAATTTCAAACCCATCCCCAGGGTTAAGACCTTGGTCGAGGCGTTCGAAGTCGGCGGCATGCGGGGCGTGCGCCAGTACTGCGCTCCGTTCAGGCCCAGGAAGGCGACCTATCAGAACTACGTCAACGAACTGGTCCTCCTGGCGGAGGGCGGGGTCGACGCGCGGGTCACGAGCCTGCCGGCGTATGACGTGGCTGACGGCAGCCGCTGGGATGAGTTCATCCGGTCCGGCCAGTTTGCCGCGACTCCCCCGGCCTCTGCGCTGTTCCAGCCTGGGGGGCGCGAGAGGGCCAGCGCGGTGGCCCTGCAGCAGCGTCTGGCCGCCGGTGAATCGAAAACCTTTCGCTTCCTGGTCGCGTGGTACTTCCCGGAACTGGCGATCGACTACAAGAACGCCCCTCCGCACAGCTATTTCGGCAGCGCCGACTACGGCCGATATTTCCATAACTATTTCACCACGCTCACGGACCTCGTTGCCTATGGCTGCCGCGAGCGCGAGCGCATCCTGGCCGAAACCCGGAGCTGGCAGGCGCCCATCCTGGAAAGCACGTATCCCGACTGGCTGAAGTTCAAGATCCTCAACAGCTCGGTGGCCATCTACAACAACTCCGTGTTGAACAAGGCGGGCGCGTTCGCCTTGCTCGAAGGGGCCATGGGCGGCCTGACCGGAACGATGGACGTGCGGGCGCTTGCCTTCGAGTTCTACCAGAAGTTCTGCCCCGCCTTGGATCGTAGCGAGATGGACCTCTTCACGGCGACCCAGGAGCCTTCCGGAAAAGTGCTGCACTTCGATGGGCAATATTATGTGGGGCTTGCTCACAAGGACGGGAAAACACCGGTGCCGGGCAATGCGTATGTGTGCAACACCGGCGGCTGGCTGACTCAATTGGCCCGTGATTACCAGCAGACGGGGGACCTTGCCTATATCACCCCAAAACAGGAAGGCATCCGCCGCGCGCTGGGGTATCTCCGCAGCCTGTGCCGCGGAATCCTGCACGTGCCGCAGGGCACGATCATGTTTGACGATACGGAACATCCTCCCGCCTGCTCATACAACGCCACGATGTACATCGCGTATCTGCAGGCAGGGGAAATCCTGGCGAGAGCGCTGGGCGACAAGGACCTGGCCGACGAATGCCGGGGGTTGATCGAGCAGGTGCGCGCGGATATCTACAAGTACCTGTGGAACGGACGGATGCTCGCCTACGGATGCGATAGCGACGGCACCAACCGGCGCGACGACATGGTGTTCGTGGCGCAACTCGGCGGGCAGTTCATGAGCCGCTCCCACATGTTCGGCGATGCCCTGCCGATGGACATGGTCCGCGCGGCCGCCTTCGGCCAGTTCAAGTCGACACTCTGGCACTTCCGCAACCAGGACTATTTTGCCGCGCGGGTCTGGAACGCCGAGAAGAATCAGCCGGACAAGAATGTCGGCGGTCAGGACGCGATTTGCTGGACGTTCTACGAGGATGTCTTCAGGGCGTTTCCCTCCTTCCAGGCCGGCTATGTGGAGGATGCGCTGAACGTCCTCCGCCATACGCAGTTGGCGCACCTGCGCAACGGTTATAACTGGACGCAGAACCTCTGGAACATCGGCGAACTCAGCCGCATGGACGTTCCTCTGGCGTGGTGGATGACCGATCTGATGGCGTCGGCGGGGTTGAGCGTCCCGGACCAGACGCTCTACCTGGCGCCGGTGATCCGCCCCGGGGAAACCCGGGTTCGGCTGCCGGTCTATTTCCCCGATTTCTGGGCCATGGTGGAGTGCGATGCCCAGGCGAAAACCGTCAGGGTTCGGGTCACGAAGGTATTCGGAAAGAAAACCATTTCCATTCGCAAGGTGGTGGCGCGCCCGGTCGGGGTTCCGGCGGACAAGGGCCACACGATAGACTTGCCGGGTGTGTTCAACGTCGCGCAGGATGCGGTCCTGGACCTGTCGGCGTATTGGCCGCAGCTGACCGCCAGTGTGCAGTATCCCGAAGCGCTGCCGGGCGCGGACAAGGCCGATTACATCACGGTGGCGGCGCCCCGCATCACGACGTCGCCCCGCATCGCCGTCCAGGGTTGGCCCATGGCGGACCATGTGACGGCCACGCTTGCCTGTGACGATCCGGACGGCAAGCTGTTCTATACCCTCGATGGCCATGATCCGTGCCGGGCGGGGGTGGTGTATGCCGGACCGTTGACACTGAATAAGTCAGGCACACTCAAGGTCCGGGCGTTCCGCAAGGACACCGGCTGGAGTCCTCCGCGGATCCAGAAGATCGAGGTGAATGCGAAGCATTTCGGCGTCAACTGCGGAGGGGGCGCCGGGGAAGGGCTGAGCGCGGATCAGGCGTATGGCCCGGGCGGGTGGGGGTATGTTGGTGGCAATGAGGCGGGGCCGGCTGGCGTCATGCAGCCGGGGTGCGTTTATCCGTTTTCGCTGACCACGTGCCGGTTCGGAAACTTCGAGTACCGGTTTGACCTGCCGAACGGCCGCTATGCCGTGCGGTTCCATTTTGCCGAGCAGTGGGGGGCGGCGAAGGGTGGGCGGGCGTTCAATGTCCAGATCCAGAACCGGCCCGTCCTCGAAAAACTCGATGTCTTTGCGGAGGCCGGTGGCGCCAATCGCGCTCTGGTCAAGGCGTTTGAGGCCGTCGAGGTGCGGGATGGCACCCTGACGATCCGTTTCACGACGCTTGCCAATAGCGCCATGGTTGGCGCCATCGAGCTGAGTCCCGTCAGGAGATGAGGCTTGTTATAACAAGCGCTGCTCTGCCGGGATTGGTGCTCCCCGGGTGTTGTGCAAGAATGGGATCGTTTCAAAAGGGTATGAATACCATGAAGCAATTTTTTCCTGACTTCACTTCTGCTTGTCTCGCCTGGTTGGCGGCCGCCACCACGGTGGTTGCCGCCGGGACACCGGACGACTTTCGCTGGTGGCCCACCCAGAAGGCGCCGCGGGTCGTGGCGCGCACCAGTTACCTGCATTTCCAGCCTGTGACCAACAGCGCGGGCGTTGCCCTGGATGTGGGCTTGAGCCCGGATCATATGTTGGCGACCTCGCTGGCGGGACTCACCGCCCTGGCGGTGAACGAAGGCCGGTTTGACGAGATGGTGTTTGTCGGACTCGTGGACCACGCGAGACAGGCGGCGAAGAACGGGCCGCCGCGCGAGTATGCCGTGGGTTACGAGGAAACCCGGAAGCGGTTGCGCTTCAAGGACGCCGGTGTTTTTTCGCCGATGCAACTGCTGGCGCGTTACAAGGACAAGGGAGTCTATGACGGCTATATCCTTTACCGGTTCGACCGTTCTCCGGGTGATGTGACCTCCTTCCGCACGAACTGCAACGAGTCGGTGAACGTGGCCACCTCCCTCGCCGGATTGATGCGCGGCGTGCTGGTCAGCGAGGAGCAGGAGGCCGCGGTCCAACAGCTCGGACTGAAGCGGTTGATGGATGTCCGGGACAAAACCGAACGGTGGCTGTTCGACACGTATCATGGGAAGTTGAACCGACGGCACCTGTTGACCCAGGATCCGCTGATGGCGAACAACCGCGATATGGCGATTGCGCACCGCATGATGGTCGTCTATGGCCTCGATCAGCCGACCCCGGAGGCCTATGAGTGGATGGGGCCCGGCGGGTACGTGCTCGGTTGGAACGGGCCCGACGAGGGGGGAGCCATCGACCAGATGTCGAAGTGGGGCTTGATCATGTTGCCGAGCAACTGGGCCATCAACCTTGCATTGTTTTCCGCCGGAAGCGAAACCTTGCCCGGCCGACCGTTCAAACCCTTTGACGCCGCCCGGATCGATTGGGCCGGGGCGACCAACACGGTGGCCTTCATCATGAGCGATGGCGACAATGTGCAATGGCTGATGGGGGACTTCTGTCTCAATCCCAATTACTGGGCGGCCCCGGAGCATGGCCGCTTCCCCATGGGCTGGGGCTTGCCCTATGCCTGCCTGGATCAGCTCGCTCCGGCAACCTATGACCGGCTGCGGCGGACGCAGCCGGGCAACGCCACCCTGAACCAGCATGCGGGCGGCTATTTCTTTCCTGACCGGCTCGGCTCGTTGTTGAGTCCGGAGGCGCGGCGTGACGTGCTGGAACGGCATGCCCGGCGGGTCAACCATTTCATGAAACGGGCCGGCCTCTACACCTACATGTTCATCTGCTATGACCTCGACAGCCCCGCATCCGCGGAGGCCTTCTCCATTTTCGCACGGGAAATCGAGGGTCTCACCGGGATGTTCGCGATCCAGTATGCGCCCTATGAGGCCGGCGATGGCAAGGTGTACTGGGTGAAGAACAAGGCCGGCGTGGAGATCCCCGTGGTGACGGCGAAGTACTGTATCTGGGCGAATCTCGACCAGGCCCGGTCCGGCACCCCCGCGAAAATCGCGCGGTTGCTCAACGAGGATACGCGCCGTGCCGCGGGCGAAGGCCGTCCCTCGTTGTCCTGGGTGATGACCCATGCCTGGTCGGGGTTCGTACGGCATGACGGCCCGGATGAAAAGGCGGAGAACGGGCAGTACCTGGCGCCGGGCAGCGCCGCCGGGGTGTTGCCCACGCGCTGGTGCCTGGACCGTCTCGACAAGGGGCTGAAAGTGGTCACGCCGGAGGAATTGTTGTGGCGGTTTAGGATGGCGCACGATCCAGCGGGAACGCAGGCGGCGATCAAGGCGGCAAAGAGGAAAGATGCAAGATGAGTAACAAACGGGTCATGGATGCATGTCGTGTGATTGTTGCCGGTGTAGTCGCGTGTGGGATTGCGAACGCGGCGACGCCGGAATACCAGGATCCGGCCCTGCCTGTCGAACGGCGTGTTGCCGACCTGCTGGGGCGCATGACCCTGGACGAGAAGGTTATGCAGTTGCGTGGACTGGGGGCGCCGCTCAAGAAGTTGATCGCCGCCACGGGGGAGTTGGATCTCGCCCAGGCGGACGCCGTGCTGGGGCTGGGGGTGGGGGAGTTGGGGCCCATCCGCGAGACGCCCGCCCGTGAAGTGGCCTCGCGCAACGCCATCCAGAAATACCTGCGTGAGAAAACCCGCCTGGGGATTCCGGCGATTTTTCACGATGAGGGCTGCCACGGCCTCTTGGCGCCGCAGGCGACGTCATTCCCCATCCCGATCGGGCTGGCGTGTTCCTGGGATCCGGAGCTGACGGAACGCATCTATACCGTGGTCGCCCGGGAGATGCGGGCGCGGGGGATCCACCACGCCTTGACGCCCGTTGTGGATGTCTGCCGGGAACCCCGCTGGGGCCGTACGGAGGAGACGCTGGGCGAGGATCCCTATCTTAATGGCAAGCTCGGCGCCGCCATGGTGCGTGGCTTGCAGGGGAGCGCGACGGGCGAGATCGGCCCGGACCATGTGGCCGCCACCCTCAAGCATCTGGCCGGACACGGCCAGCCCCAGGGTGGCCGCAATACCGCCCCGGCGGATGTGGCGCCCCGCGAGTTCCACGATGTGCACCTGGTCCCCTTCCGCATGGCGATTGCGGAGGCGAAGCCGGCCACCATCATGCCTTCCTACAACGAGGTCGATGCCGTTCCCTCCCACGCGAATTCCTGGATGATGCAGGACGTGGTGCGCGGGGACTATAAATTCGACGGCGTGTTTGCGTCCGACTACGACGGTATCGACATGCTGTGGCAGTGCCACAAACTGGTGCCCGGCCGGGTCGAGGCGGCGGCGCTGGCGTTCCGGTCCGGAGTGGAACTCGATTTTCCGGAGGGCGCGTGCTTCAAGGAACTCAAGGCGCTCGTGGAGCAGGGGGTGGTGCCCCTGTCCCTGGTGGATGCGGCGGTGGCGCGGGTGTTGCGGCTGAAGTTCGCCCTGGGGCTCTTCGAGAATTCCTACGCCAATGCGCAACAGGCCGAGGCCATGCCCAAGCGGCCCGAGGCGCGGCAACTGGCCCTGGAGGCGGCCCGCAAGTCGATCGTCCTGTTGAAGAACGACAAGGGTATTCTGCCCCTGGCGCCAGGCCGGTATAAGCGCATCGCGCTGATCGGCCCCAATGCCGACCAGGCGCGCCTCGGCAGCTATAGCGGCGAGCCCCTGTATCAAGTGACCCTGCTCGACGGGATTCGCAAGCGGGTGGGTGCGTCCTGCGAAATCCTGCATGCCCGGGGCTGCACGCTGGTGTCCAATCTGCCGGCCAGTTCCTTCGCGGCCTGGTGGGGCCTTAACGACATGAAGTTTCCCGATGCCGCGCAGAATCGCGCGGAGATCGCGGCGGCCGTCGAAGTCGCCCAAAAGGCCGACCTCGTCATCCTGGCGCTCGGCGAGAATGAAGGCATCGCCCGCGAGGCCTGGGCGGCCGTTCACAAGGGGGACCGGGTGGGGCTCGAGCTGTTTGGCGCCCAGAACGAACTGGCCCGCGCCATGTTCACCTTGGGTAAACCCGTGGTGGTCTATCTGATGAACGGCAAACCGCTGGCCATCCCGGAACTCGCGGACAAGGCGGATGCGATCCTTGAAGGGTGGTACATGGGGCAGGAGACGGGCACCGCGGCGGCCGAGGTCCTGTTTGGCGACGTGAACCCCTCGGGCAAGCTCACCATCACCTTCCCCCGTTCCACCGGCCAGCTGCCCGTATACTACAACCACAAGCCCAGCGCCTTCCGGTATGGCTATGTGGATGAATCCTCCCGCCCGCTCTTCCCCTTCGGGTTCGGCCTGAGCTACACCACGTTCGACTATTCCGCGCCGCGCCTGGCTCCGTCCGCCATGACGGTGGACGGCACGGCGAAAGTCACCGTCACCGTGACCAATACCGGCAAGGTCGCCGGGGACGAGATTGTGCAGTTGTATATTCGCGATCCCGTGAGCTCGGCCACCCGGCCCGTCAAGGAGCTGAAGGGCTTCCAGCGCGTCAGCCTCAAGGCCGGCGAAAGCCGGGACGTGGAGTTTCCCCTCACGGGCGAAACCCTGGCCTTCCATGGCCGCGACATGAAGTGGATGGTCGAGCCCGGCGAGTTCGAGGTGATGACGGGGCGGTCGTCGGAGGATGTGAAATCAACGGTCCTGGTCGTGAAGGCCAGGACGCCATGATGGAGAAGTGCGACATGACACCTAGGGAATTGGTTAAGAGTACGTTGGAGTTTCGTAACACGGGCCGGGTTCCACGCCAGTTGTGGCGGTTGCCCTGGGCTGAAATCCACTATCCCGGCTCTCTCGACCGCTTGCTGGGGGAATTTCCCGATGACATCCTGCATGCGCCGGGCTTCCACCGCGAGGCGTTCCAGACGAAGGGCGAGGCCTACAAGCAGGGACTCTACGAGGATCCCTGGGGCTGCATCTTCGAGAACCGGCAGGATGGCATAATCGGCGAGGTCAAGGAACCGATCGTGACCGATTGGAGCGACACGTCGCGGGTGCGTTTCCCGGAGGCGAGTTTCAGTATTGATATTCCGAAGATCAACCAGTTCTGCCGCGAT
Organism: uncultured bacterium; assembly: GCA_903934155.1. GTDB lineage: Bacteria > Verrucomicrobiota > Kiritimatiellia > CAIKKV01 > CAITUY01 > JAABPW01. The sequence goes on from CAIZMS010000133.1 coordinate 10,429, forward strand.
ACCGACCGGTTCGTGCTCTCCGGGTGCTGCCCCCGCCCCTTCGAGCAAATCCAATTCATCCGGGGAACAGAGGCGCTATACATGGATCTGGCGTTGGATGACGAGGGCATGCACGCCTTTCTGCGGAAGATGCACTCGTTCTATGTCCGGGAGTTGGAGTTATGGGCGCAGACGGAGGTCGACGCGCTCATGTTCATGGACGATTGGGGCAGCCAGTTGAGCCTGTTGATCAACCCGGAGACCTGGCGCGCGGTTTTCAAGCCGCTCTATGCCGAGTATGTCCGGATCGCGCACGGCAGCGGCAAGAAGATCTTCATGCACTCCGACGGCAACATCCTGCAGATCTATCCCGACCTGATCGAGATCGGCGTGGATGCCGTCAACTCCCAGATATTCTGCATGGGTCTGGAGAAACTCGCGGCGTTCGCCGGAAAGATCACCTTCTGGGGTGAGATGGATCGGCAACACTTGCTGGTGGAAGGGACGCCGGAGCAGATCGCCCAGGCGGTGCGGGAAACGCGGCGGCATCTCTATCGTCAGGGCGGCGTGATCGCCCAGTGCGAATTCGGCCCCGGCGCCTCGCCTGAACGGGTCCATGCCGTGTACGAGACGTGGAATTCAAGGGGATAAGCGTGCGATCACGTCAGCGACAATGAGCAGCGCGGGGCATGCTCGGAGTCGTGAAAAAAACAAAGCCCCGGAAGGAAGGTGGTCGTATGAAGATTCAGGGAAAAGTGCTCGCGGCGTTGGTAATCCTGGTTTCCGCCAATCTGGCCTGTATGGCAGCAGATCAGAAGATGGAGCAGAAACAAGGTGGAGGGGAAGAGACGATGCAGATAAAAGCCCAAAAAATAAGTTTCAATAAAGAGACACAGGAAGCCACCGCATCGGGAAATGTCGTCATCACAAGTGACGGCAGGACCATTACGAGTGACAAAGTAGTGATAAAGTTTGAGGGTAAATAGACTTCGGTAATCCTCAGAAACTCGTTTCAACTACATGAACGTGACCGTCATAGGTGTGGCATTGGTGATGGTGGGGGGCTCGTTGGCTCACGGGAGCGCGAGCCCCTCGTTCCCGGCCATTGATGCCGAGCCTTTGGGCGCCGTGTCGGAGAACGCCCTGGTGCTGCACGACGGCTGGGAACTCAGGGACGCCCCGGCCGGCGTGGAGGGCGACGGCCTCTCCAAGGCTGGCTATGACGGGAAGGACTGGTTCAAGACCACCGTTCCGACGACGGTGCTGGGGACGCTGGTGCGTCATGGGGTTTACCCCGATCCCTACATCGGGACCAACAACATGCGCATTCCCGATGCCTGCCCTGAGCACAATACACGGTATGGCCTCGCGCAATACAGCCATCTCCCCGGCAAGGCCAACCCCTGGAGCAAGCCCTGGTGGTTCCGCAGGGAATTCAGCGTGCCGGAGTCGTATCGCGGCCGGATGGTGTGGCTGCACCTGGACGGCATCAATTACCGGGCGGATGTGTGGTTGAACGGCCACCGGGTGGCTACAGCCGACTCCGTGGCGGGCATGTTCCGGCGTTTTCGATTCGAGGTTTCGTCCCTGCTGGATTTCCAGGGCACCAACGCCTTGGCGATCACGGTTCATCCCTTGGATTTCCCGGGGGATCCGGCCCATGAACAACTGGATGGATTGCTTGGCGGCTTCGGTCCCAACACCGGCGATGGGGTCATCATGCGCAACGTCACCCAGTATGGCAGCGTGGGCTGGGATTGGGTTCCGGCGGCACGGGATCGCAACATGGGGCTTTGGCAGCATGTCTGGCTGGAGGCGACGGATGCCGTCGCGGTGCGCGACCCCGCGGCCTTCACGGCCGTGAAACTGCCGGCAGGGGAGGAAGCGGCGGTGACGTTGCGCTGCCACCTGGAAACGGCCGGGAAGGGCCCCGTTGACGCCGAACTTGTGGCGCGCATCGAGCCGGAGGGTTTTGCCGGGCCGGTGATTACCCTGCGGCAGCCGGTGCGCGTGCCCCCGGGCGCCCCCGCCGAGTTCATCCTCACGCCCCAGGACCATCCGGCGCTGATCCTCAAGAATCCCCGGCTCTGGTGGCCGGTGACGTATGGCGGACAGCCGCTCTACCGGTTGACCCTGGAGGCCCTGGTCAACGGCCGGAGCAGCAGCCGGGCGGTGTGCCATTTCGGCGTGAGGACGGTGGGTAGCTATATCCTGCCCAGTGGCGGGCGGGCGTTCACGGTCAACGGTCGCACGATCCGCATGACCGGCGGCGCGTGGGTGCCGGACTACCTCATGAGCTGGGGCGCCCAGCGCTACCGCGACGAGGTGCGGCTGATGGCCGAAGGGAATCACACGATGGTTCGCGTCAACGGTAATGGCATCGTGCCGCCCGAAGTCTTTTTCGATGCCTGTGACCGGCATGGCCTGCTGGTCTGGCAGGACTTGGCACGGACCTCGATCTCCGAAAGCCATCGCAAGGACGGGATCAAATGGTGGTTCCCGCCCCGCTGCGATCCTGCCCTGTACCTGGGGAATATGACGGACAGCATTCTCAGGCTGCGCGGGCATCCGAGTCTGCTGGTGTGGTGCGGATCAAACGAGGCCGAGGCGCAGGCCGACGTGGGGATGGCGTTGCAGGACGAAATCCTGCCCGCGCTCGATGGAACCCGGCCCTGGCTGCCCTCCTCCCATGATAATCCGCCCTGGCGGAAAGAGGATGTTTGCATCTGGACCGGGGGACCGTGGCACCTGGTGCGGCTGCCGGAATATTACCGGCTTTACCTGACGGAACCGAAATATACCTGCCGCGATGAAATCGGTTTGCCGTCGGTGCCGACCCTCAACCTGATTGCCCGGTTCCTGCCGGATTTCGACCAGCCGGATCCCGCGACGTTCCCCCTGAACCGTACCTCAGGCTATCACGATGCGACTGACAAGCATTTCCGGAGCCTGGATGATATTCTGCGCGCCGACGTAGGCGCTCCCGCCGGCCTGGCGGAATACCTCAAGATCGGCGATCTCTACAACGAGGCCAGTTATCGGGCAATCTTCGAGGCGGCGAACAAGGCGCGTCCGCGCAATGCCGGAACCCACCTCTGGAAGGTCAATGCCGCCTGGCCGAGTTTCATGTGGCAGGTGTACGACTGGTCGCTGCGGCCGAACGCCGGCTATTACAGCATGCGGTCCGCCTGCAAGCCGCTGCACGTGCAGGCGAGCCCGGATGATTTCCACGTGCAGGTGGTCAGCACGCTGGACACCCCGTGCCCCCGCTTGCAGGTGCGAATGACCGTGGTCGGATTGGACGGGTCGCAGGAAGCACTCGAGACAAGGGTCGTGGATGTGCCCGCCGACGCCACAGTGGACATCGGGCCGCTCCCCGCCGTCGTCCGCAACGGCAAACTGCATGTCGTGGCGTTGGATCTGCTGGATGCCGAAGGCGCGGAACTGGACCGGACCGTGGTCTGGCTCCAGAAGGACCATCGGTGGCAGGACCTGTTGACGCTGCCGCCGGCCGAGGTGAAAGCCGAGGTGGTGGATCGGACGGAGCACGAGGGGGAAACTCTCATCCGGGTGCGGGTGGGGAATGTCTCTGCGATTCCCGCCTTGCAGGTGTGGTTGGCGGTTCTCGGCGGGGCCTTGGGCGAGGAGGTGCTGCCGTGCTTCTGGAGCGGGAATGCACTGACGTTGCTGCCCGGGGAACAGCGGGACGTGACGGCGCGGTTCCGCACGGCGCTGATGGCTGGCGCGCGCCCGCATGTGTCGGTCGAGGGGTGGAATGTGACGCCCTGTGAACGCGCGGTCGAGGGCGGTGCGATAACGCCGATGTCGGTGTCGGTTTCCGCAGCGCTCATGAAGCCGGGCCAGGTCTTGAGCTTCACGGTCGAGCAGATCTCCGGCAAAGGTCCGCATTACACCACCTGGCCGGTTCCGGTGTGGATGGATGGGCAACTCCTTCGGACTGTGCGTGTGGGCCTCCGGGGCGGGGCGAAGACGACGGTGACCTGTCCGCTGGCGGCGTTGCCGTCCGGTCGACACTCCTTTGATGTTGGAGAATCCAGGCAGCCGGCCGGCACGGTAGAAATTCCGCCGGCGCTGTGGACGATCGGCCGGGGGGATGATGGCGTTGGCGCTTTGGCCTTCAACGTTGATTACAAGACCCGGGCCGGGGCGAAGTTCGTGGTGGGGGTGTCCGATCCCGCGAGAGATTGGCCGGCGGTGCAACCCGGTCCCAATGACAAGTGGGGAGGGCCTCAAGCCCTGGCTAACGTGGTGAATTTCCGTGTGGAGGCGCAATCGGCGGGAACGGGGGCCTATCTGGTCTTGAAGATGATGAATTGCGATCGCTCCGCCCCCCCAACGCTGACGGTTGAACTGAATGGTTGCAAACGGGAGATCCAGATTCCGGTGGCGCGGTCGAGTGAGGCCCTGCAGGAGCCGAAACTCGGCGCCAACCCGTTTCGGATGGTTGTCACCTTCCCGGAAGGCACGTTGAAGGCCGGGGAGAACGCGCTGAAGATCATTACGAGCGCAGGCGGCTGGTTGATTTATGAGGGTTTGGAGTTGCACCCGCTATGAGGGCAAACAACGAGGTCAATGCCATGAGGCCTTTACTTTGGCTCAGCCGGATGATCCGGCAAACAGGGGGCGGGGTGCTGGTGCTGCTGTTTGCAGTTTCCTGCGCTCCGGTGTCTCCGCTGGGGGGGCGGACTGAAGGCAAGCTTCTGGTGCGCGTGGACAGGGGGCCAGTCGACGCCGCGAATGCCGGCGTGGATCTGGTGGGAGACCAGGGGGCGGCGGACATCTACGTGTCCAGCAACGATTTTCCCGTGGTGCAGATCGCGGCCAGGCTGCTGGCCGGGGATGTCGAGCGGGTCACGGGGATACGGCCGCGGATCATGAGTGACGCCTCCGCCCTGGGCAAGACCGTGGTGCTGATCGGGACGCTGGGCCAGTCGGTCGTGGTGGATGGTCTGGTCAAGGCCGGGAAACTTGATGCGGGAAAACTCCGGGGGAAGTGGGAGACGTTCGGGATCCAGGCGCTCGACCAGCCGTTGCCGGGGGTGGCCAAGGCGCTGGTGATTGCCGGAAGCGACCGGCGTGGGACGGCGTACGGCGTGATGGAACTCTCGCGAGGCATCGGCGTGTCCCCGTGGCACTGGTGGTCCGATGTCCCTGTCGCGAAGCATTCGACGCTGGAAGTGGGATCCGGGACGCTTTTCACCTCATTCCCCAGCATTCGGTATCGGGGCATCTTTATCAACGATGAGTGGTTCGCCTTCTATCCGTGGGTGATTAAAACCTTCGATCCCGGGGCCAAGGATGTGGGCCCCCGGGTTTACGAAAAGATCTTTGAGCTCATGTTGAGGCTGCGGCTGAACATCCTGTGGCCGTCGATGTGCAGCAGTGCCAAACATGAATTCAGCGAGGTCCCCGGAAATCTTGAGTTGGCCGACCAGTGGGGCATCGTCGTGGGGTCATCGCACTGCGAGCCGATGTTGCGCAATCCCCATTATGGGGCTGTGTTGCCCTGGCGCTACGACACAAACCGTGTCAACATCCTGGCCTACTGGGAAGAGTCGGCCCGGAGTCGCGGCAAGTTCGAGGCCGTGTGGACGGTCGGCATGCGTGGGATTGATGATGAGCCCTTTGAGGGCCCCGAGACTCTGCAGGGAAAAGCCGCTCTCCTGGAGAAAATCATCGCCGACCAGCGGGATCTTCTCGCCAAACATGTTCAACGGGATCGGACCTCCGTCCCCCAGTGTTTCATGCCCTACGCCGATGTGCTGGCGATCTATGACACCGGCATGAAGGTGCCCGAGGATGTGACGATCGTCTGGCCGAACGACAACTGGGGGAACATCCGGCGGCTTCCCGATGCCGCAGAGCGCCGACGATCCGGCGGGCACGGGGTGTATTACCACGCCGACTACTTCGGACCACCCGGGGCCTACACATGGTTCAATTCGACGCCCCCGGCCCGGATATGGTCCGAGATGCGCAAGGCCTGGGACAACGGAGTCGACCGGCTTTGGGTCCTCAACGTCGGGGACATCAAATCGCAGGAGATCAGCATGGATTTCTGGGCGCGCCTGGCCTGGAATGTCGGGGACTTCGGGCCGGACTCGCAGTCGGCGTACCTGCGGTCTTTGGCGGCGGAATGGTTCGGCCCGGCGGCGGAACCCGTGGCTGGCGTCTGGTCGGAATTCTTCCGGCTCTGCTTCATCCGCAAACCCGAGCACGTGTACAACGCACGCTGGCTCGGGGAGCTGGGAGCCGCCCGGCGCGGGAGGATGCGGAAGGACTACGAGGCGCTGCTGGCCCGGGTCGACTCGGTCAAGTCCGCCATCCCGGCCACGGCGCAGGATGCCTATTTTGCGACCGTCCTCTACCCGGTGAAGATGCTCTGCGCTGCGGGACTGATGGCCCTGGAGCAGGACCGGAGCCTGCGGGAGGCGGCCCAGCCTGGCGTGGCGCAGGCGAGCGCCGCGGCGGCCAAGGCCTGGCAGGCGCTCATTGCCCGCGAGACCGAGTCCTACAATGAGGTCCTGGCGGGAGGGAAGTGGCGTCACATGATGGTCGTCACGCTGAACGGGTATCCCACCTGCCCGCAGATTCCCTACTGCATGGGGACGAACCTGAACATGCGATGGGTGGACATTGATACGACGTTCGTTGAGGGGCCTGCCGGCGGGGCGAAGGGCCGGTTCATCGGCGCCGCCCAGTATGCCCGGAAGCACGACGCGGGCGTTGGCGCCTGGAAGACGATCGAGGGGATCGGGTGGGAGGGGCGCGCCGTGGCCCTGCTGCCGATGAACGCTTCCAACGTCTGGGATCTAGCGAAGGAGGCCAGCGCGGCGCCGCACCTCGACTACGATTTTGAATGGGGGCGGGCGGTCACGAATCTGCAGGTTGAAGTCCATGTCCTGCCCTCCTTCCGGCTTCATGCGGGGCTGCGCCTCCGCGTGGCCGCGAGTTTGGACGGAGCGCCCCTGCGCATGGAAGAGGTGCCGGGAAGCGTGCCGGGGGAGG
>CAIZMS010000134.1 GCA_903934155.1 uncultured bacterium
CTGATGAGCGTGGCCCTGATGCGGATTGTGGCCGGATCCGGGACGGCCGCCGTGGCGGCGTACGGGATCGGGGCGCGGTTCCACATGATGACGATGATGCCGGCGTTTGTGCTCGGCAATGCGGCCGGAGCGATGGTGGGACAGAACCTCGGAGCGAAGCGGACTGACCGGGCGGAGCGGGTGGCTTGGCTGGCGACCGGGCTGGGTGCCCTCATTTTGTTTTTGTGTGCCATCGTGCTCACCGTTTTTGCCGCGCCGCTCATCCGGGTATTTGATGATAATCCCGAGGTGGTTCACATCGGGACGGATTATCTGCGAATGGTTTCGCTATTTCACGTGTTTGCGGCGCTTTCCATCATTCTTGGCCGGGCGCTTCAGGGGGCGGGCGACACAGTGGGGCCGATGGTAACGACCATCGTCGGGTTATGGGGCGTCCAGATTCCGCTGGCCATATACATGTCGCGCCATGTTGTTCCCGCCACTCACGGCATCTGGTGGTCGGTCGCCATCACCCTCACCCTGAACGGCCTCATGGTCGCCGGGTGGTTCCTTACCGGTCGGTGGAAGCGGAAAAAAGTATGAAGGATGAGGGATGAAGTATGAATTCACTTTGATCCAATCCCTCAAAATTGCGATCTGAACAACCACCCAACTAGTGAACTCGGGTTAGTTCTTCCTGCGCGAGAGCGAATCAACGGCGTTGAGTTGCCAGTCCTGGCCTTCCTTGGTATACACGGAGATCTCTAGCTCCTTCCGCTCCTGAATGGTTGAGGCGAAAGGGAATACCCACAATTCAAGCGTTCGAACCAGCGCTTTGCCATCGGTTGCGATATCCGGCATTCCGCTTTTGTCCCCATCAATGAGAATGCTGTCGCCGAATCCATCGAAGCTCCCGTCACCGGTGGCGTCGATGGCCATCATTCGATTGGCGTCATAGTCATAGAGCTCTACTCTGCATGGCTGTGATGTCTTTACTTTAATATCCGCGAAAGCCGCCGCACCCTTTTTTCGGAAATGGATGGTGTGAAAGAAGGGAATATAGAAGAGAGCGTTTTCTTCAATCAGCGACGCATCAACAACGGCCACCAGCCTATTGGTTGACTCCAGTCCGACCTGCCATTCTGTCTCGGCTGTGTTCGCGCCGACCCATCTAATCTTGACGGTGCGGTTGGTTGTGGCTTCCAGATCGGAGATCAGGTGCAGGTCAAACGCCGCCCCTGGATCTATTCGCACCATCTGGCTGTTGTCGGCAGCATTCACGTTCCCGGCCTCCAGCGCCGCCGATACGCCCCCGGTGATGGGTTTCCAGTGCGCCGTCGAATTTGCGGACTCGATGGACATGGTTCCCATCGCCTCGCTGAACGACGCATTGTAGAGCTGGAATCTTGTCGACGCCACCTCGCCGCTTGCGATTTGGGTCTGAACGAGTCGGGGCTGCAGGATCACGCATCCGGCGTTCGGAAGCAGGGTGCCGTCGGCCAACTTTCTCATCGCTTGCTGTCCTTTTTCCACTTCTGAATCCGTCGAGGCCGCCGCCTTTGGGGTGATCGTGGCGGCAGCAAGCGCCGCCGGGGGGGTCTGACCGGCCAGCCAGGCTTCGACCACCGGCTGTAGTATGGCAATCCGCCTCTTCTTATAGGGTCCAATGTTGTCGCTCGTTTCGAGAAGAGATTTGATCCGGGCCAGCGTGGATCGCGCCTCGTTCACGAATCCCAGTTTCATTTGCAATTCAAGCTCGTCGCACAAAACGTCCAGCGCCAGATAGTCCATACCCAACTTGCAGGCCAGATTCCGGGCCATTTCCCACACCATGAACGCAGGCCTGATCGAACCCTTCGCAGCCAGCACTCTCCCGTAGAGTTGATATAGATACGGCTCCTCGATTTTGAAGGCTGTACCGCGAACCATGGTCAGCGCTTCGGTGATATCCGACACCGCCTCATCGTTGCGACCCAAGCTGATGAGTGTTTCGGCACGTCGCCGCAGGGAACGGGGAATATACATGGCCACATGATAGTTTCGAGCCGCATTGACTGCGCTATTAAACGATTCAAGGGCTCTGGGGTAGTCGGCTTTCTCTCGGAACATCACGCCGATAGTTCTTAATCCCTCGACATGCGCATCTTTATCGCCTTTTTCGAGAGAAGCAGAAAGTCGAGCCTGCTCGTTCAGTAACGTACTATTGCCGTCACGCAGCAAATACAGGGCATCCTTCCTGATGTCGAGAAACGCGCTTCTAGCTTCTTTGAAGTTCGCATCGAGCCAGTTGATTCGTACTTTATCAGCTCTATCCATGCAGGTAATGGCCTCGTCCAAGAATCCGCTCTCCTCGTAAAAGCCTGCCAGCCGTGAGTATATGGCAACCAATGTCTGGTTATTGTGGCTTCCGTATCCAAGACCGTGCCGGGAAACCGCTGCCTCTATTTCGCTCGCCGCCTTGGTTAGTGCGGCTATTCCCCGCTTGTTATTACCGCCCACAAAGTCGAACCGAGTTTCTCCCTCGTTTATCAGTTTCCATCGTGAATAGGTCTCACAGGAAATCAGAGTATAGAACTTGCCCCAGTTCTGCTCATTATTAACAGCCTTGAGCAACGCCTTTTCGGTTTCAGCCATTTCGTTGTCGAGAAGCACCCGGCATACGCCAAGTTTTCCCTGATTCCAGTAAATCGAGAATAACTCGCACAGATTGAACAAGCGATTATTCAAGTACAGGTGTTCCGCTTCCGGATTACTCGACGCTTCTCGATATCGATCCTTGTTCAGGTCATGTTTGCGTTGGCGGGACTTCAGCTCCTTGAGCCGTAACTCTGCGGCTGCATCGAGGTTGCCCCTCAGCGTTTCTATCCAGGCAAGCCAGCTGTAGGCAATACCGCTCCAGCGCGGCTCCTCACCTCGCTTGCGGGGAGCCGTTGACAGGTACGACTCATATGGTTGAACAGCTGCGTCAAGCTTTCCCGCTTGCACAAGTGCATAGCCCTGCTTGAGAGCGTCCGGCAGCAGGCTGTCTTCGATGTGGTCATCAATCTCCTCCATCCATTTTCCAATTTGACCCGCCATGGCGCCTGCGCTTTGAATTGTTTGATTCGTGGATGAGGATGTTGTGAGCTTTCGTCGGCAAGTGCCGTAGACTAGCGCTTGATTCTCGAGATGCCGCGCGGTCTGTAGATCAAACGAAATCCTGAATTGATTTGTTTTGTTGGCCTTGTATACGATTCCGAAGGCAACAAACTGGGCGTTAAGACGTTCGGCAATCGCGCGTGTTTGCATCGGACGCTGCCAGACATTGGTGGACAGTGCTAGATCACAAATGGCGCTCTCCGTCTCTTCCTTGCTATTCAGGCGGAGTCCCGGAATCTGCTTCATGGCCTCCCGGAAGCTGGAATCAAAAAGATCGGCCATGGCTTTTGTCTCAGCGCCATCGTCCGTCGTCCAAGTGGAGTAGAAAAGGGTGATGTTGGTTTGTGCTAAAGCCGGGGCAGTCATGTACATCCCATTCGAGCCTGCAATTAGTGCTATAATCAAAACCTTGCACGCTGATCCAAATGGTCTCATGAATTTTCCTCCCATTATGCTCTTGAAACATCTCGGGCTGAGGCGCTGGGGTCATCCAGCCTAACTATTGA
>CAIZMS010000135.1 GCA_903934155.1 uncultured bacterium
CCGTCACGCCCATCGTGAAACTCATCCAGAAATCAATGGAGTTAGCGAACGTGGTAGCCACCGTGTCCATTCCGGGCTGCCAGCGTGTCAGCACCCCGACATGGTGCAAAATGGGATTCATGACCAGCGTGAGCAGAATGGCCGCGCCGGTCCCGATCAGAGCCCAAAAGGGAATAATCATCCCCGTGATCACCAGGCCCAGATCGACGACCAACCCGGTCGGGGTGGCCGGCAGGACGCTTTGCGTCATGGTGGTCATGTCGTACCACGGCAGGGGAATGATCTGGATAGGCTTGTTGAGCAGCGAGCCCGTAACCAGGGGAATCCCGATCTGGACGACGCCAAACGCGATGCCGATGATGGCGCCCAGGGAGAACATCTTCCACTTCCACGTCACCTTCCGTTCGCCGGACTCGGACAGCGCCATCGAGCCCTGGGCCGCGATCCCGGCGAAGGGGAACGGCAACCGCTCCACGTCCGATGTCAGCCGGAAAAAAACATACCCGAGCGTATAACTCTTGAAACGCCCGATGATGGTCATGAACAGGATCAACAAAACCGGGATCAACCAGGCGGAATCGAAGAAATTCCGTTGCAAGATGGCATCCGAGGTCGGCTGCGGGGCAAACCACGAGGGGAATTTCCCCAGCAGTCCGATGTCACGGACGGCATCGCTCTGGATCAGATACTGCCGCCAGACCAGCCCGGCAAAGGGACCCCCGCTGGCCATGGCACCCGCCACCACCAGGAGGATCACGAGTTCCTGCTGACTCAGCGTCCGCATCGCGCGCCGGCACACCTCGGAAAAAATAATCAGGGTGACCCACGCCGCCGCAATACCGCCGCCTGTCATGAGCCCCAGGTAAATGGAACCCGGCATCATCAGCAAGCCGCAAAAAAAGGCTCCGGCCACCGCAACCCATGAGAATCCGTTTTTAAACTCCGTGGGAGTTTCGAGGACGGAACGATAGATCTCCATTTCCTGATCCATCAGCCCCGTTTTCTTCTCCTCAGGCATGCCGCGCCCCCTTTTCCGCACATTCATTCAAAAAGCGAGTGGCTTCTGCAAACATTTCGCGCCGTTCCTCGTCCGTCGTCGCCCGCCAGTTCAGGAACTGTTTCCTCAGAACGCCCAGAAACGGAAGCAAAGTCCGGTTCCAGCCCGCCACGTTACCGCTCAGGCGGGTCAGGGTGATGAGGGCCACATACTCGCCGGTTTCGTGATCCGTCGGCAGGGAAATCTCCATCCGTTGCGAAACCCCCAGGTCGTAAGGCTTCAGCCAGACGGTGCTGGCCACGGAGGGCACCAACTCTTCCTCTCCCGCCGTCCCCGGCTTCTCCCGGACCTCCAGGAACTGCACGGGCGGCGAACAGAAGAACGGGCCGGAACTGCCCACCCCGTTGTGATCCAGCCACCGGTGGAAATAACTGATCACCGCGACCCGATCATGCGCCGTGAAGGTAAACGGCAGGTTGAAGGCCATCTGGTCCCCCACTCCCTTCGGCACCGTCCAATGGGTTGTGTCGGAAG
>CAIZMS010000136.1 GCA_903934155.1 uncultured bacterium
CAAGCAGGATGACGGAATAGGGCTTCCGCCGGACCGCCTCCGTCAATTGCCCCCCCTCCTCGTAGCCAACATACCCTGGAGGGGCGCCGACCAGACGCGACACGGTGTGCTTCTCCATGTATTCGGTCATGTCGATGCGGATGAGATGATCCTCTGAATCAAAAAGGGTTGCCGCCAGGATTTTCGCCAGTTCCGTCTTCCCCACTCCCGTGGGTCCCAGAAAAATAAAGGCGCCAACGGGTCGTTTCGGGTTCTTGATCCCCGCCCTTGCCCGGAGAACAGCATCGGCCACAACCAGGACCGCCTCGTCCTGCCCAATCACCCATTCGTGAAGCACATCCCCCAATTTCAGAAGCTTCTCTCGATCCCCCTGCAGAAGCCGGGTCAAAGGAATACCGGACCATCTCGACACAACGCTAGCAATTTCCTCCTCCGTAACCTCTTCGCGAAGCAGCGGCCGTCCCGCTCCCTTCACCACCGGGCCCGGTTTTTGAAATGCCGCCAGCTTTTTCTCGAGATCCGGAATGACCCCGTGCCGCAACTTGGCCAGTCTATCTAGATCATACTTCCGCTCGGCGTCCTCGCCCTCCCGCCTCGCCTTCTCAAGTTCCTCCCGGACCGATTGCACTCCGGCAATGGCCTGTTTCTCGTTTTCCCATTGTGCCCGCATGGCCGTGGAGCGCGCCTTGTCATCGGCCAGTTCCTTCCGAAGCGTTTTCAGTCTTGCCTGACTGGCCTGATCCTTTTCCCTCTTCAAGGCGGTTTCCTCAATTTCCAACCGCATCACCCTCCGGGTGATTTCATCCAGCTCGGCCGGCATCGAATCATTTTCCGTACGGATCGAGGCACACGCCTCATCCATCAAATCAATCGCCTTGTCGGGAAGAAACCGGTCGCTGATATACCGATCCGAGAGTACAGCTGCCGCCACCAGTGCGGAATCCTTGATCTCAACACCATGGTGAACTTCAAAACGCTCTTTCAATCCGCGAAGAATGGAAATGGCGTCCTCCACCGAGGGGGCCTCCACCAAAACCGGCTGGAAACGGCGCTCGAGTGCGGCATCTTTTTCAATGTGCTTGCGGTACTCATCCAGGGTGGTGGCCCCGATACAGTGGAGTTCGCCGCGCGCCAGCATGGGCTTAAGCATATTCCCGGCATCCGTGGATCCTTCAGTCCTGCCAGCCCCCACAATGGTGTGAACTTCGTCAATGAACAGAATGATCCGCCCCTCCGCCGCCTTGATCTCCGTCAACACCGCCTTGAGTCGCTCTTCAAATTCACCCCGATACTTGGCGCCCGCCATCAGGGATGTCATGTCGAGGGAAAAAAGGGTGCGATCCTTGAGCCCTTCAGGAACATCGCCCCTGAGAATCCGGTGCGCCAATCCCTCCACGATCGCCGTTTTTCCGACACCCGGTTCCCCGATCAGAACCGGATTGTTTTTTGTCTTGCGGGAGAGAATCCGGATCACGCTCCGGATTTCCATGTCGCGCCCGATCACCGGATCCAGTTTCCCCTGCCGGGCCATGGCCACCAGGTCGGTCCCGTATTTCTGGAGGGCTTCATAGGCCCCCTCCGGCGTGGCGCTGGTGATACGCTGATTTCCCCTTACCGCCATCAACTCCTTGAGGAACCGGCCCCGCTCCACACCCAATTGCGCCAAAATCCGCCCGCCCGGAGTGGCTTTTCCTTCATCCAAAAAGGCGAGTAACAGATGCTCAATCGAGACATACTCATCCTTTAACCGCTTGGCCTCATCCCCAGCCTTGACCAGAAGCTGGTTCAGGCGCTGGGTGACATAGACTTTTCCCGACTCTGAAACCGCTCCCCGAATTTTCGGGCGTCGTTCAAGTTCCTCATCCAACCGGGTCCGTATTTCCTGCGGACGAATCCCGAGCCGCTCAATCAGTTTCGGCGCCAACCCGTCCGTCTGCTCCATCAGGCATAACAACAGGTGCTCTCCATCGAGCTCCTGATGGCCGTACCGCACCACGGTCTCCTGCGCCATCTGCATGGCTTCCTGCATTTTCTGTGTCAGTTTATTCGGGTCAAACATGGCTCTACTCCCCTTCCCTCTGTCTGGCCTATTGTAAATAGCATCGATCATTCCAATTTATAAAATGAAAACGAAGAACATCTCAAAATCCTTTACAGCAATGGGTTGCGATAGAACAAGAGAGGAACGCAGAATACAGAAAGAGACATTATGACACGGCAAGGGACATAATTTCCCTTTCGCCATGGAGTTGGGGTAATCGAAACGGACAATTCATTCCATCCGCTTAAAAATCCCGGGTGCTTTTCGTCACGGGATTGGCAAGCCCCTTGAGTAAAGTCTTGAATTCACGGTCTTCCCGCAGGGAATCCAAATCCTGATCCCGACTCATCCACTCATGGTCGGAATAACCGAGATCCACAGCGCGCCGCAACGCCTGAAGAGCCGGACCTCGGCGGTTCAACACCGCCAGACTGCAGGCCAAGTTGTACCAGATCGTCATATCATCGGGCTCAAGCTGGGTCAGTTTCCGATCCACTTCCAGACCATCCTCATACCGTCCGACCCGAGTGTAAAGATCACCCAACGCCTCCAGAACATCCACATCCTGAGGAAGACGCACCATCACCTTCTCGAGAAAGTCCATTTCAACAAGGTCAGCCGGGGCGATCTCTTTGCTTTTGTCCTTCATGTCCGTATATTAGCATATTTTCAGCGAAGTGTGGCGCTCGGTCTTAGGGGGTGTTTTGAGTCTTTCGCTTGAGCGCCTTTTGAATGAAATTCGTTGTGCTGAAACCGTCCACCATGGGCGTACACACCAACCGTCCGCCCCAACCCTCCACCAACTCGCGCTCCTGACTAACTCGTTCGGGCTCATAAGAGCCGCCCTTGACATGGATGGCCGGACGCAACTGCCGGATTTCGGCCAGGGGATTATCTCCGGGAAAGGCCACCACCTCATCCACCGAAACGAGGGCCCGAAGTGCCGCCGCCCTGAATGTCTCCGGAAAAACAGGACGTGTTGAGCCCTTGTAGCGGGCCACTGAGGCATCGTTGTTAATCAAAACGGTCAGGAAATCCCCCATCCTCCGGGCTTCCGCCAGAAATCGAAGATGCCCCACATGAAGCACATCAAAACACCCATTCACGGTAACCCGTTTTCCAAACTGTTTTGGGATCTCCATTTTATCTTGCCCCGCTACCGCATCCCATCCTTCAGGAAGGAGAAGAGGCGTCCGATTCGCCTCCATCGCCCGGATGATATCCCCGCTGAAACACCCGGCCAACGGCGCGAGCTCCTCAACCCGGGAAGCCCGGGAAGCCAACACCCCTTCAAAGGAGTCCTTCCGTGAACCGCGGGCCCCCGCTATCCAGACGAACGGCGCCAAGCCGGCCAACCCCTCCTCTACCTCATCCGACGCCAGGGAGGCTACCGCCGATACGCCTCGCAGGTGGGAAACCATCTCAACCCTGGTTTCAAGGTGATTCTGGGGATATCCGGGTTGACCGTGCCGGATTGCCACCTCATCCGGATCAACCAAGGCCATCACTGGCAGGGAACATTCACGGGCCTTTTGGATGGCATAGAGATTTCCCGGATGAAAAAAATCAAACGTCCCCCTTACCACAGCCACCGGGTGATCCCCCACCACCTCGCGCCGCCAGGCCTGCAGGGTGTCTAAACTTACGATTCGTGCCAGGGTATTCATGACGGGAAACTCGATCCCTTTTAGTCCGCCTTTTTGACCGGCGGAGGAGTGCGTCCCAAATGCTTCAACACCGCCTGAAGGTCGGACCAGACCTCTTTCTTACAGGGCGGATTTCGCAGCATAAAGGCGGGATGAAAAGTAGGCATCAGGGGAATCCCCTCATACTTAAACCACGTCCCGCGCATCTTGGAAATCCCCGTCTGGTTGATGAGCCCCAGAACGGC
>CAIZMS010000137.1 GCA_903934155.1 uncultured bacterium
CACCCCGTTCATCCAGTTCATCAAGTACGGCATTGCCGGGGTACTCGCCACCCTCGTCCACATCACCCTCTTCTATTGGATGGCGTTGCAACTGCTGCCTGCCCTGAACCAGCACGATGTCATCGCCTCCCTGCTGCATCTCACCGTCCCGGAAGTGTCACAGGGCATCCGAGCCCGTAATTCAATGATCGACAACACCGTGGCGTTCCTGTTTTCCAACCTCACGGCCTACTTCATCAACATTCTCTGGGTGTTTGAGCGCGGTCGGCACCACCCCATCCTGGAATTCCTCTTCTTCTACGCCGTCTCGGGGGTCAGTATCGTGATCGGAAGCAGCCTGATGGGCTTTCTGATCCACAGTTTCGGAATGACCACCACCTCCGCCTTTTCGGCCAATATCGTGGTCTCGTTGATGATCAATTTCTTCCTGCGCAAGCATGTTATTTTCAAGGACTAGCGAACCACAATGACCTTCGCCCGAAAAATCGCCGTCTGGCTCTCCACCGGATTCGGACTCGGATACAGCCCCATTATTCCGGGAACCATCGGATCCCTGCCGGGGATCCCCCTGGTCTGGGCCATCCAGAATGCGGGACGCGGACTGGGCCACGAGGTCGCCTTTCACATCGCGACCGCCACCGCGCTCGCCCTCCTCGCCATTCCCCTCTGCTCAGCCGGAGAACGGGCGGCGGGTCAAAAGGATCCGCATTGCGTGGTCGCGGACGAGTACCTGACCTTCCCCATCAGCATGATCGGGATCCCCTTTTCCCCCCTCATGATTGGAATTTCCTTCGTCACCAACCGCATCCTCGACATCCTCAAGCCCTGGCCCGCGCGGCAGATCCAGGCGCTTCCCGGCGGCTGGGGAATCACCCTGGACGATGTTTTCTCCGCCTCCTACAGCCTGGCGCTGAACCACCTGGCCCTCTGGGTGCTCACCCGCGCCGGTTATTGACGCTATCTGCTTGAACTCACCACAAGCCCTGTGCCATTATTCTTTGAATTTTTTTGCCACAGGAATTTTTGCCAAATAAGGAAGTGATTATGCCCCATCGTGCGCCGGTCAATGTGCTTGTCGTCAACGCGGGGAGCTCTTCCCTGAAATTCACCATGTACGCCATGGATCAGGAGAAGTTTCTCGCCCGCGGCATTGTGGAACGCATCGGCCTCAACGAACCGTTTCTGAAATATGAACGGCACGATGGAAAAAACTTCAAGGAACAGGCTCTTGTGGCGACCCATGAGGAGGCGCTCGAACTGGTCTGCGCCAAACTGGTGGATCCCGAGGTCGGGGTGCTGGCCAGCCTGATGGATGTGGAGGCCATCGGCCACCGCGTGGTTCATGGCGGCGAAAATTTCCACGACTCGGTCATCGTGACCAACGAAGTCAAAAACAACATCCGGGAATGCTCCAGCCTGGCCCCCCTTCACAACCCGCCGAATCTGGGGGGAATCGAGGCCTGCGAACAGGTGTTCGAGGATGTCCCCAATGTGGCGGTATTCGACACGGCGTTCCATCACTCCATGCCCGCATCATCCTACCTTTACGCCATTCCGTATGATTACTACGAGAAATTCGGCATCCGCAAATATGGCTTCCACGGCACCTCTCACAAATTCGTCTCCTACGCCACGGCCAACCTCCTCGGCGCACCTCTCGGCGAACTGAAACTGATCACCGCCCACCTCGGCAATGGGGCCAGCATCACCGCCGTTGAGCGCGGCAATGTCCTCGACACCAGCATGGGAATGACCCCCCTTAACGGACTGGTCATGGGAACCCGCTGCGGAGACATCGATCCCGCCGTGGTTCTCTACCTCGCCCGCCGGGGTATGACGCCCGATGACATTGACCGGCTGCTGAACAAATGCAGCGGATTGCTCGGCGTTTCAGGCATCGGCAGCGGCGACATGCGCGACAATATCACCGCCTCCCAGGCCGGAAACATGCAGGCCCAGCGCGCCATCCGAATGTTCGTTCAGCGCCTCGTCAGCTACATCGGCTCCTACTTCACCATCCTGGGCGGAGCCGATGCGGTGGTTTTTACAGGCGGAATCGGCGAAAACAGCGTGTATATCCGCGAACAGGTCATCTCCAAACTGGGTTGCCTCGGGTGCCATCTGGATCCCGATAAAAACCGGCAAACCCTGGGAAAACCGGCGATCATCAGCACCAGCGACAGCAAGCTGAAGGCCATTGTGATGCCCACGAATGAAGAACTTATGATCGCACGGGAAACCGTCCGACTCCTGACCATTCCCTCCAAGGCCATTCCCGCCCCCCACTCATCAACCCCTTCCGCATAACCCGAACCCCGAAAGGCCTGCCAC
The DNA here is from genome assembly GCA_903934155.1 of uncultured bacterium. Taxonomy (GTDB): domain Bacteria; phylum Verrucomicrobiota; class Kiritimatiellia; order CAIKKV01; family CAITUY01; genus JAABPW01. The sequence goes on from CAIZMS010000137.1 coordinate 2,332, forward strand.
CATGTCACTTCTCGACACCCTAATCCCAAAAGCCCGCGCCGCCCGCCGCACCCTCGTCCTCCCCGAAGGGCACGACCCGCGCATCATGCATGCGGCCGCCAAGATTGCCAAGCAGGGAATCGCCGCCCATGTTATCGTCCTGGCCACCCCGGAGGAGGCCGTTAAATCCGGCGCCGGCGTATCGCTCGAGGGGCTTCCCGTCACTGTCCTCAACATTCCAGAGTCTCCCGACTTCGAGCGAATGACTCAGGCTTTCTTTGAATTGCGCAAGCATAAGGGAATGACCCTGGAAGTCTCCCGAAAGACCCTTCTCGATCGCCTCTATTTCGGAAACATGATGGTTCGCCTCGGCCTGGCCGACGGCATGGTGGCCGGCAGCATCGCGTCTACCCCCGACATGGTCAGGGCCGCCTTCCAATGCGTCGGAACGGCACCCGGCATCAAGACGGGAAGCAGTTTCTTCGCCATGGAACTGGCGCACCCCACCCTGTCCGGAGATTCTGTTCTTTTCTACGCGGATTCGGGCGTCAATCCGGACCCGACAGCGGAACAACTCGTGGATATTGCCGTGGCAACCATTCATTCCCACAAGGCGCTGATCGGCGGCCAGGCCCGTGTGGCCATGCTCTCCTTCTCCACCCGGGGAAGCGCCGCGCATCCGATGGTGGATAAAATGGTCAGGGCCACGGAACTCACCAAGGCGCGAATCGCTGAACTCGGCTTGAATGCGGTGGTCGATGGCGAACTCCAGGTGGACGCCGCCATCGTTCCCGGTGTGGCCGCCAAGAAATGTCCCGACAGCCCGCTCAAGGGCGGGGCCAATATCCTGATCTTCCCGGACCTCCAGTCGGGCAATATCTCCTACAAAATTACGGAACGCCTCGCCGGGGCCATTGCCTACGGCCCGGTCATGCAGGGCTTGGCAAAACCGGTCAACGACCTCTCCCGTGGCTGCACCGATGATGACATTGTCGGGGTCGCCGCCATTACCGTCTGTCAATCCATTGGATAAAAAATGTTTGCAAGGATGTGACTGTGCTCAATGATGACAATACATCTCTTGTAGATGGAAAATACGCCATCGGTGACCTCATTGATCTGAACGAGCTTCGTCGGATTTTCGAGCGGTTTACCGATGCCACCGGTTTTACCATTGGATTTCTGGATCACCCTGGCATGAACATCCTGATTGCCACGGGATGGAAGGATCTCTGCACCAAAATCCACCGGAATTGCCCCCTTTCCGCAGAGAATTGCGTTCGAAGCAACCAGCACCTGTTGAACAGCCTTGACGTACCCGGAAAACTGTTGATCGAACGGTGCGAAAACGGGCTTGTGGACTGCGCATTCCCCATTTTCGTCAAAGGAAAACACGTTGCGAGCCTGGCCACGGGACAACTTCTGACCGAAAAACCAGACCTCGATAAGTTCAGACAACAAGCCAGACACTTTGGAGTCGACGAAAAAACGTACATGGATGCCCTTGCGGAAATCCCCATCGTTTCCGAGGAAAAACTCCGAAGCGTGACGACGTTTCTGGGCGAGATGGCCCTTGTATTCTCGCAACTCGGCTATGCGCACCTGGTAATCAAAGAAAATGCCGAGCGTCTCGAACAAGAGATTGCGACCCGGAAACTGGCGGAAGAGCGGCAACGAAAATCGGAAGAGCAACTGCAGCAGGCCCAGAAAATTGAATCGATCGGCCGGCTTGCGGGGGGCATCGCCCATGACTTCAACAACATGCTGGGCGTCATTCTCGGCCACACCGAAATCGCCTTGGAACAGGTGGATCCCGCTCTACCCCTTCACGCCGAACTGAACGAAATCCAAAAGGCGGCCAGGCGTTCCGCCGACCTGACCCGACAATTACTGGCCTTTAGCCGAAAACAGCCCATCGTCCCCAAAGTGCTGGACCTGAACGAAACCGTAGCAGGCATGTTGACCATGCTTCGCAGGCTCATCGGGGAACACATCAATCTCACCTGGCAGCCGGGTGCAGGCCTGTGCCGGGTCAAAATGGATCCCTCGCAGATTGACCAGATTTTGACAAACCTTTGTGTCAACTCCCGCGATGCCATCACCCGGACCGGAAACATTACTGTCAGATCGGATAACATCACCCTGGGGGAAGCCTACTGTGCCGATCATCTGGACGCCGTTCCGGGACAGTATGTGCTTCTGGAAGTAATCGATGATGGCTGCGGCATGAAAAAGAATATCCTCGCCCATGTCTTCGAGCCCTTCTTCACCACCAAGGAACTCGGCAAAGGTTCGGGCCTTGGCCTTTCCACCGTCTACGGGATCGTCACGCAAAACAAGGGCTCCATCACGGCCAACAGCGAATCCGGAAAAGGCACAACGATCTCGATCTACCTTCCTTATTTTGAAGGAACCCCCACCCCCACCATCGATGATATCGAAACGGAAGCCCCCACAGGGCAAGGCGAAATAGTTCTGGTCGTGGAGGATGAGCCCTCTATGCGCCTCACCTGTAGCCGGTTCCTGGAAACACTCGGATACACGGTTCTGGTGGCAGACACCCCGGCGGCGGCCCAGGATATCGTGGCACGAAATCCGGGAGGAATTCACCTCCTGCTGACCGATATCCTCATGCCCGGCATGAATGGCCCGGATCTGGCTCACTCTTTAATATCGCTCGACCCAAACCTGAAGTGTCTCTTTATGTCGGGCTACACGCCTACCGAAATCATTCCCCTTATCGCACCGGGGGAAAAGGTATTTTTTATCCAAAAACCATTTTCCCGAAAAGAGCTTGCCGTCAAGGTGAGGGAAGTGTTGAGAACGCGGCCATCAGATCACAACGCGGGAATCTAAACCCTCTATGCCCTATCGAATCATCATCCTGAACGGCGAACAGCGTGGCGAAAGAGTCGAGGTCTCCGAAGCCCCCCTCGTGATCGGGAAAGCGACCTCCTGCCCCCTACGGGTCAGCGATCCCGACTGCGGGGAGGCCCATGCTGAGTTATCCCGGAAGGGCGGAGACTTGTTTATTAAAAGTCTCGGCGAGCCCCTTATCATTCAGGTCAATGAGAGGGTTCTCGACGAGAGCCCCTTGAAAAATGGGGATGTGGTCCAGATCGGGACAACTCGGTTTTTTATACAGGAATTTTCAGAGCCCGGCCTATGGGAAACATTTTCCCGCCTGAGAAATAAAAGAATCTGGCTCACGGTGGGGATCCCACTCCTACTGGTGTCGGCAATGACCCTCCTCACCCGTTTCCAGCATGATAAGCCCACCGTGGCGCCCGCCCCTGCCCCGATCATCGCGCCCAGTCCTGTAACGACCTCCGCGGGGCCAGACGACAGCGTCGTGACCAATGTGCCTCGGATCCGGATCGACCCCTCCGTTACCCTGACCACAAAGCCTCCTGAACTGGCTGAAGCCACCCTGGTGCTGGATAGCCTGAAAACCAATCCGATCACCGAAACTCTTGAAGCGGCCCGCATCGAATTAGAACGAGGCACCCAGTTTCTTTTTGAAAAATCAGCAAAGGAAAGCAACATCACCAACCGACGGGAAGAAGCCACCACAGCCCTGACCCGGGCTGAGGAATCCCTTCGGACGGATGCGGCAAAACCTACCCCGGAAGCACTCCCCGCTCCAGACGTCTCAACCCAAAAATGAAAGACCAACCCGCCATGCGTGAAAAAATATCCGCCTGCATTCTCACGTTCAACGAAGAGCGCAAAATCGCCCGGTGCCTCGAAAGCCTCATCTGGTGCGACGAGATCATCGTTCTGGACAGTTACAGCACCGACAAAACAATGGAAATCTGCCGGAATTTCACCCCCCATGTTCACCAGTGCGAATGGCGGGGCTATGTGGGACAGCGAAACACGGTGCGGGAGTATGCCACCAATCCCTGGGTCCTGTTCATGGATTCAGACGAGGAGGTCTCCCCGGCACTTCGTGACGAAATTCTTGCGGAGTTTGAAAATCGTACCGGAAAATATATTGGCTATGAATTTCCCCGCCAAGTCTATTACCTAGGCCGCTGGATCCGGCATGGGGAATGGTATCCCGATGTGAAATTGAGGCTCTTTAAAAAGGATTTCGGCCGAACCGAGGGCCAGGAACCTCACGACAAGGTGGTCGTCCGGGGTCCCGTTAAGCGCCTGACCAACCCTATCTGGCATTACACTTACGATGATCTTTCGGATCACATCAACACGCTGAACCGCTTTTCCACCATCACGGCACAACACCGTTATGCCCAAGGCGAGAAATTCTTCTGGCTGGACATGCTCACACACCCCTTCTTTCGCTTTTTCAAGGGGTATTTCCTCCGAAGCGGTTTTCTAGACGGCCGCCATGGACTGGCCATCGCCATGATGGCCTCCTACGGAGCCTTTCTCAAGTATGCCAAGCAATGGGAGCTGATTCTCAAGCACCGGGATCAGTACAAGGAACTGCCCGACCGCAACGCCATGAAAAAGGGCTATCAATAAGCGACACGGCATAGACCACCGTCAGGGCCAGGAGATAGACCACCGTTCCCAACCCCTCATGGATGAGGCCGTACCCGAACTCCGTCCTCAGGGTGGCCATGGTGATGGCCACGATCCGGATCACATTAAACGCCAGTCCGATAACGGCGGCGGCCCCCACCTTCAGAATCACGCCGACCCAGGAAACCCGGCGCCGCAGGGCAATGATCAGGGCGAGAACCACAGACGATAAAAGAATGCCAAACCCGTTGCATTCGGTCGCAACATTAAATATCCCCGCCCCTTTTTCCGCTACCAGAATCACCTGAAACGGATCCGCCTCAACCACCATATCGGCACGAATTCCCAAGTTCGGAAGGATCCCGACTGAAACCCGGCCTGCCAGCAGGCGAAGCCATTCATCCAGCTGGGGCACCCACACCAGAAGAGCGACCATGGCGCCAAACCCCGCCAGCGCCGGGTAAAACGCGATCGTCCCCTTCCGTCCGAAACAAAACGAGAGCAAGGCCCCGATGTTCAGGCAAAGCCCCAAAACCGCCAGAGGCCAGACCTGCGCAAGCGATGCCGCCGCAAGGGCCAGGCAGGACAATCCGAAAAGAAACAACCCGTGGGTATTGATGGTCGGTTTGAAATAGTCTGCCCGCGCGGCCGTCCGGAACCCATCCCAAAACGCCACTCCCAACAAAACGAAAGCATTCAGCGCCTGGGTCGTCCGGGATCCCGCCTCCCACAGCCCGCCAACCAGCGGCCCGTAAGCAATCACGGCTACCAACAGGACAACGGACAGGAAGAATACCGTGTCCCAGTTATAATGTTTCGGCTCCATAAGTCAGTATTCAGAACGGAAATCAGTGTTCAGAAGCTGAACACTCTTTTAATTACTCAATCCCTGAAGCGGTGAGGGGATTCGCCCGCCCCGGCGCACAAACACGGCGCAGGAATGCGGGCTCACCGGCATCACCGGCCCTCCGCCAAGTAACCCGCCGAAATCCACCATGTCGCCAACCTTTTTGCCGGGAGCGGGAATTAGCCGAACAGCGGTTGTTTTTTTATTGATCATGCCAATGGCCGCCTCATCGGCGATAATGCCGCTGATCGTCTCGGGAGAGGTGTCGCCGGGAATGATCACCATGTCGAGCCCGACGGAACACACCGCCGTCATCGCCTCCAGTTTCTCAATCGTCAAGGCTCCCTCGGCCGCACGCAGGGCCATCGTCGCGTCCTCGCTGACCGGAATAAAGGCGCCGCTCATACCGCCGGCATGACTGGTTGCCATGGCGCCGCCGCGCTTAACCGCATCGTTCAGGAGAGCCAGCGCCGCCGTGGTGCCGGGCGATCCGACATTGTCCAGTCCCAGGGCCTCGAGAATATCCGCCACCGAATCGCCCGGCGCCGGGGTAGGCGCGAGCGAAAGGTCCACGATGTTAAACGGCACACCCAGGCGGGTCGCACATTTCCGACCCACCAGTTCGCCGGCCCGGGTAATCTTGAAGGCCACCCGCTTGATCTCCTCAGCCACAGTTTGCAAATCCAGATCACGCCCCATGGACTGAACCACCGCACGAATGGTTCCGGGCCCGGAAATCCCGACCGAGAGCCCCCCGTCACCTTCCCCGGCCCCCAAATAGGCGCCTGCCATGAACGGGTTGTCCTCCACCGCATTACAAAACACCACCAGACGCGCACAGGCACTTCCGGAGCTGTCCGCCGTGAGCGCCGCCGCCTCCTTGATGATCTGACCCATCAGCGCCACGGCATCCATATTGATGCCGGCCTTGGTCGTCCCGATATTGACCGACGAGCAAAGCCGCGATGTTTCCGCGAGGGCTCGGGGAATACACCGGATCAGCGCCTCGCCGGCAGAAGTCATATCCTTCTGAACCAGGGCCGAGAACCCCCCAATGAAGTCGATCCCCAGCTCCTTGGCCGCCCGGTCAAGCTCACGGGCGATCGGCGTGTAATCACGCGTTTCACAGGCGGCCGCAATCCAGGCCACTGGTGTGACAGATACCCGCTTGTTGACAATCGGAATGCCATACTCCCGGGCCACCGCTTCGGCGGTGGGTACCAGTTTTCCGGCCATCCGCATGACTTTCTCATAAGTGTTGCGGGCCACGCGACGGATATCCGGACCGGCACAGTCATGAAGGTCAACCCCCATCGTGACGGTACGGATATCCAGCTTCTGGGCATGAATCATCCCCAGTGTTTCAAAAATCTCCTCAGAACTGATTGCCATGAATCACCCCGCTCTTACACCCTGTGCATCGCCTTGAATATCTCTTCATGCTGGACAATGATCGAAAGACCAGCCTCCCGTCCATGTTCCTCAAGCGCCGTTTTAAGCGTCGCGAAGGGAGTATTCACCCCCTTGATGTCCACCAGCATGACCATGGTGAAAAGGTCACTCATGATCGTCTGGCTCACGTCCAGGATATTCGCGCTGTGCCGGGCCAGAACGGAAGTAACCCCCGCCATAATGCCAGGCCGGTCCTCCCCGATCACCGCGATCACAATGCGGCTCTCTGCGGTATTCGTCCGCGATTCCGCCACCGAACGGGCATGCGCCGCCATCAGTCGGATATTGCCTTCAATTTTTTTATTTTTCATCGGAATTTCCCCTCTTTCTCCCTACCTTAACACCACCAGCATGATCGTCATCACCAGAAAAAAGGCACCCAGCAACATCTTGCTGACCGCCACATTTCGCCGGCTCCACTCCACCAGCGCCGGAGTACTCAGCCCCCCGCATGTCAACGCCAGTGTCACGACCAAAGGCAACACGAAGATCACATTGTATACCAATAAATATCCAGCGCAACGCAGTACCGACTCGCCCTGCTTCAACATCAGAACCAGGGTAGGAACATAAACCTGTCCGGTACAGACGCTTTCAATGACGGTCACCACCGCCCCCACTCCCAATCCGCCCAGCACCAGGCTCCGCTTCCTTAAACCGGTTTTCATCACTCGGCGAATCCTGTTTTGCAGGCTGGCCGGAAGTTTCAACGCGATATCCCCGGATTGCCCGGAACGACGATACCGGATCGCGTCCCGGAAGGACAGGAAGGCAAACACCAGCATCACGCCAGCCAAAATCAAATCCAGCACCAGTCGCATGACCGGACTGGCATGAAGAAACTGAAGCATCCCCAGAAAACCGAAACCGATCGCCACGTAGGTGACAAAGCTGGCAGCCAGAAAAGCCAACCCCGCCAGCCACATCCTCCCGATGCTGATCCGCGCGACGGACAACAGGCTCATAAAAAAAACCAGCGTGGCCATGGCGCAGGGGTTGATGCTATCCACCACGGCCGCTGTAGAGACAGCCGCCAGGGTAAACGACTCCAGCCGGTGCGGCAATCGGGCCTCCGGGGAAATGCCCCCCCCCGCCGGGGCAGGCGAATCCTTCTGAAGTTGTCGCACTACCGCCCGATCCAGGGCTGAAAACAGTCCGGTTTGAATGCCGGGTAATCCCGCCAGAAATTCCCGACCATCCACCACCATGGAGACAGGCTCATTTCCCATCGCCCCGAGAACATCCTGATAGGCCACCAGAACCAGATAATTCGACTTGATCCCGATATCCCGTTCCTGAAGCGTATAAACTCCTGGATACCGGCGCTCCAGTTCGGGAAACACCCCGCTCCGAACCTGCTGACAACTGTCACACCCGGGCTCAAAGAAGAATTCAACCGTCACAGGATTCACACCCTGAGTTTCCCCGGGCCCCAGAACCAGGGCCATTAGAAATGCAAATATAAGACCTGCTCTCATCTTCACCTTTCCGAAACCGGCACCCGGTCCTTCACGGACAACACCCGCACCGGGATCCTAAGCTCCTTCATGGTCGATAAGTCGGTTTCAATCCGTAGCGAGGTGCCGTCCTTCCCCATGAGTGCCCCCCATGTCTTCACCTCAACCGAACTCCTGTCCGCCGAGACAAAGCTGGCCGTCGCGGTCATTCCATCGCCGGGACACTCCACCTTCGTCACCTTGAAAGGTTTTGAAGAAGGCGAGTAGAGGCTGAGCCGTGAGGTTCTCACGCTGTTGGCTTCCGTCGGGATCAATAACAGAACACCCGGTGCCGCCACAATATCCCCGGCCACAAAAACGGCAACGGGAATATCCACCCGCTCCGCCTGAGGATGATCCGTTTCCACCCTGACCGAGGCTATCGTCGAGCCATACCCGCGGGGGCCCTCGCTTGAAACCGTGACGCGGTAACGCTTTCCCGCCTCCAGGGTGTCCCACTTCGCAGAGATCTGGGTGGAGGAGACGGTCACCGACCGGACCTGAAACACATTGGTTCCGGTCGCCGTCAACAACACCTCCCGTTCAATCATTCCGTCGGCCCCCACGGCCCCGAAATGGATTCCCTCCGGCTGTACCTCGATGGGAACCAGGACGGTTCCCGTGATCTCCAACCGAAGGGACGGATTTTCGGGATCATCCGTGTCGACATAGATCGCCTTCAGGAGGTGCCCGCGCCGTCCCTTGAAGTTGATTTCAACATCCAGCCCCTCCATCCCACCCGCCGCCATCTGATTGGTAGTCATCACGGCCCGGGTGCAACCGCATGTCACATGAACATTCGTAATTTTCACCACCCGGCTTCCCTGGTTGGTCAGGACAAACCGATGCTCGACCACCGCGTTGGGAGTCACACTTCCAAAATCATAGGTCGGCTGCAGACAAACAACCGAAGCAACAGGAGTTCCCTTCCCGTAGGTATAAATCCCGCCCCACCCCATGACCCACGCCATAACTGAAGCCAGAAAATATTGCCAATGCTTTACAAGAAAACCTTTTTTCATGGAGCAGGACATTATCAAAACAAAAGACCATTGACCACCGGCTTCAAGGATCTTTTGACGGGATCACTCAGGCTGGTTAAACTCCTTTCATGAAAACATCAGTTTCCGTTTTCGGCCTTTTGTTTTTTCTCAGCATGAGCTGCGGCGTATTGGCTCATACTCCCGCACTCCCGCACCGCTGGATCTATTTGCAAACCGGCCTGCTTCCCGACGCACACCGGGCGAAAACCATGGCGCTCCTCGAGCGGATTGCCGCCGAGGGGTATAACGGGGTGGTGTTCGCCGACTACAAGTTCATGCGCTGGGACACCCTCCCGTCTGGATACACCAAGTACTGGAAGGAATTGCACGACACCTGTAGCCGCCTGAAACTTGACCTGATCGCCGCTGTCATGCCTATGGGCTATTCCAATAGCCTGCTCAGCCGGGACCCCCATCTGGCCGAGGGCGTTCCGGTCCGGGACGCACCCTTCGTCATCCGGAAGGGCATCCTGGCTCCTAATGAGTCGGTGCCGATTCTTAATGGCGGATTTGAAGCCTTTAAGAATAACACCCCGTTGGAGTGGGCTTTTGTGGATTCCCCCGGAGAAATTGCCTTCCGAGATACCGCTGTCAAAAGCACGGGAACCGCCTCCCTGCGTATGCAGGATGTGGCCCGCTACGAACCCCGGCATCGTCATGCCCGCGTCTGTCAGAAACTGAAACTGGCTCCCTTCCGAAACTATCATGTATCCGTTTCCGTGAAGACTCAGGATTGGGACGCTGAGGATACCCGGATCATGGCCCTGAGTGCAGATGGGCGAACCCTCAATTATCAAACCCTGCCCATCCTGCGCACCATGGACTGGACTCGGCTTGATATCACGTTCAACACGCTCGACTCCGCCGAGGTCTCCCTTTATCTCGGCACCTGGGCCGGGGCCTCGGGGACCCTCTGGTGGGACGATGTCCGGGTGGAACCCGCTGGCTTCGTCAATGTGCTCCGCCGCACGGGGACGCCGCTGCGGATCACCAGCAACAGCGGGGCGATCGTGTATGAGGAGGGCCGTGATTTTGAAGCGGTTCACGATCCCCTGACGGGAATGGATCCCTGTGCAGGGGACTCCACAGCGTGGCACACTCCCCCGGTCATCCACATCCTCCCCGGTGGCCGGCTCCAGGAAGGACAGAGGATCCGGGCAAGCTATTACCACGCCTCCGTCATCAACGAAGGATCGGTGGCCTGTTGCATGAGTGACCCAAAGGTCTATGATATCCTGGTCGAGCAAGCCCAACAGGTGCGGGACCATCTTCACCCGGATGGCTACCTGATGAGTCATGATGAAATCCGCGTCCAAGGGTGGGATGAGTCGTGCGCCCGGCGCGGTCTGACCGCCGCTGAAATCCTCGCGGATAATGTCGGTCGCTGCATTGACATCCTCAGGAAAGCCGATCCCGGAAAACCACTCTTCATCTGGTCGGATATGTTTGATCCCAACCACAATGCACGCCCCTCGGGGTTCTACTACCTCGTCAAGGGAAAGGGTCCCTGGAATGGAGCCTGGAAAGGGCTTCCTCATGACGTGACCGTCATCAACTGGCAGATGAATCCCAACACACGACGCGACACCCTGAGCCATTTTTCAGATTTGGGGAATCGCCAGATCCTGGCCGGGTATTATGATGGCGATCCCCGGATGATCACATCCTGGCTGAAAGATGCCAAGGGGATCCCCGGTGTGGAGGGGGTCATGTACACCACCTGGTGTGGGAACTTCAGCCGAACCCGGGAATTTCTCGAAGCGGCAAAATAACGAGCTAGTTTTTCGGGATAAACAACTTCTGCCCGACCCGAAGTGTGCTTGATTTCAGATTGTTCGCCTTCTTGATCGACGTCATGCTGACCTTGTAGGCGGCGGCAATCGCCGACAGCGACTGTCCCGGCTCCACCACATGCTCGTAACCGGTTTGCGAGCTCCCCGCACTGGAATGGCCCGAGGAGGAGTGGCCTGACGAAGTCCCGCCACCGGAAGACGAACCCACGATATTCGCAACCTTGTTCACGATCTCCTTGCGATCCGCCTCCCGTCCGGCGGCCAGTGACTGGACCTGCCGTTCGAGGGTGTCCAACCGGTTCCGGACAACCACGTCCTCTTTGGAGGAACCGCGGGCGGCCCCTATATCCCGAGCCAGATTCTGCTGCTCAAGCTCGATCCCGCTCATTTTTTCATGGAGTCGCTGAACATCCTCGCGCATCCGCTCCATATCCGCCTGTTGCTGTGCCATGGTGCTCTGATCCACCATCGTCACACACCCTCCTGCCATCAACAACCCAACCCCTATCATGCCCATTATTAAAGTTTTCATTACCATATGACTTACCTTTGCGTTCGTCGCGAACTCCTGTTCAAAATCTTCATCCCGCCTTGATCACCATCGCGTCATGAGAAGCTACAATCGTCTGTCCCGGCTCGACAATCAAAAAGCGCTCCGAATCCCATTGCCCCACCACAAACGCCTGGATCATACCGGAATCCCCCTGGAGCTCATCGCACTTCCATCCCAGCCATTGGGCGCATTCCCGGGTATATTCCCGAAAGCGAAGCGTATCACTGAACCCCAGGTCAATGTAGGCGGCATTGCTGTATTCCTTCATCCAGCCCTGCTCCATCTCCATCAGGTAATCCGCATTATCTTCCCCGTACTTCTCGACATAATCCCGCCTCAGGAAGTTATACCGGTCCAGCCCCGGCTGCAGGGAACATTCGATCCACCCCGGGGTGTACCAGTAAGTTCCGGGATGAGCATCAAAATACTCCCGGTACCGCTCCTTGGAGCCCAGAAAGAAGGTAATGCAGTCATGGGCACGGGGAATCACCAGCGGCTTGGTGCGGGCTACCACTCCCGCCGCGCCATTGCTGCATAACCCGTAGCCCAGCAGAACGGCGTCACACTCCTCCGGCGCCTCATCCACCGCCTTCTGAAGCTGAACCTTCAGTAATTCCGGGGTGTTGTGAAGGCCCTGCTTCACAAAGTTAAATGTAAAGACATGGGGCGAGAGTGAGGCGAAATGACACAATTCCCTCCACAACACATGACAGGCAATGAGGTGATAACGGGCCATGAGTATTCCTTGCGGGTTACTTATCACGGGAAAAGGGGATGGCCCTCGCCGGAGTGTTGCTCCGCTCCACCTTCGTACCCCGACTCGTCGACGGTCGACTTTTGAGCCGGGCAATGATCAGGGCGGTTCGTAGGGTATTCTCGAAATCAGGATCGGGCATCATTCCCAACTCCAGAGCGCGACGATAATGTTGTTGTGACTCCATGACCTCGGGCGGGGAGAGGGAAATCAGAATCTGAGCCATGTTGTAATTCACCTCAAGGGAATCGGGATTAATCTTCAGCGCTTTTTCCGTCGCCACCCGCGCCTCACCAATCCGGCCCAGCCCCATATAGGCGGTACCCAGCGTCAAAAGGGCATCCGCATGGAGGGGACGCTTGACATCGAACGGCGCCAGCACGGCCACGGCCGATGCAAAATCAGCGGCACGACAATAGGCCACCGATAACTGGATCAGCAGATCAGGCTCGGTGGTACCAGATCCGATGCTTCACGGAGAAGGGCTATCGCGGCAGGGGTCTTATTATCCTGCATCAGACGACGGGCCTCCGACTTGACAGCGGCGACAACCGCCTTTGAAACCGTGTTGGTGCCTTCCGCAATTCCGGAACGGTTCAACCGCGCTTCCAGCCGGGCCACCTTGCGAAGCAGGACCTGATTGGCCTTCACCGTATCGTCCAATTCGTCCTTCAGGCGTCTCGTTTCCTCTTCCAGTTGTTTTCGCACGCTCTGGGTGGCCTTTTCCCGATCCGACAGCATGGCCCCCTGTGCGTCACGAAGCTCCTGAATCAACCCCTGAAGGCGCACCGCATCATTGGTTCCCGGAACCGCCGCCAAAACAGAATTGGTGCCGGACTCCGTGGCCCATGGGGATTCCATGGCGCCCAATTCATTCTGGCAGTCGGCCACCCGGTAATTCACCATCGCGGCCTGCCATCCCGGATATTCCGCCTGCAGTCGGCCATACAGGCCCAGCGCCCGCCGATAAGCGGCCGTCGCATCAACATCCCGTTTTTCAGAACGGGCCATTTCCGCATCCACTACCGCCAGATAGGCATTCCGCAACAATTCACCCGCCTGCGACCCCTCGGCCGCTTTCTTGTCAGCCCCCGAAGCCGAGAGATTCAATCCAGCCATGACAAC
>CAIZMS010000138.1 GCA_903934155.1 uncultured bacterium
ACCGGAACCGGATGTCGTCGAGAACGCTTTTGGAGACCATTCCGGCCATTATGGTTCCCACTTTTCCCGTTTGCCGGCGCGGGCCTCACGAGCCTTTAGGAGTGACGCCTCGCCCTTGTTGACCCGAGTGATGATTCGGTCGATGAGCTGGGTTTCCACGCCCGCGACCTGGCGGTAGATCCAGGATTTTTCACCGGTGATGTCAGGTCGTTTTTCGGGGGGGAGGGTATTCAGGAGGATGAACACCAGCAGTGCGATTCCGGCCGTTGTAATTCCCCCCGCCAGGGCGCCGCCAATCCGGTCGACCCAGGTGGTAAAGGTGAGTTTCATGACATATCGCAGCACCGAGTAGAGCAGGGCGATGATTAAAAGCGGAATGACGATCAGACAGATTAGCGCGGCGATCCGGGCAAGATCCACGGGCATTCCAAAATGGGCGGCAAACCAATCCCGACAGGGGACGAGGCCGTTGACCAGTGCGGCCCATACGGAGAGAGCCATCAGGAAAATGGCCATCTGGGCGGTTAAACCCTGTCGAAAGCCGACCCCGATGCCGATCAGGATGGCAATGAAGGCGATGATATCGGCGGCATTGAGTCCGAGTGGGTCGGTCATGATTTCCTCCCGTGGTTAGCGCTGATATTTCAACCAGTTCTTGACTTCCTTGGCCGAGGTGCCATCCGGTTCCAGTTCCAGATAGCGGGCCAGTTCCTTTCGGGCCAGCCCCAATTTCGCTTTGTCCTTCTTGTAAATCAGACCCAGAGCCAGGTGGGATGCCGCATGATTTGGAACCTTTTCCAAGATGGTTGTGAACTGCGTGACGGCGCGGGTTTCGTCGCCCAGGGTATTGAGGATGAGCCCAAGCATGTAACGGGCATCGGTCATGCCCGGGGCGCATTCAAGGGCGTGCTCAAAAGAATCGCGGGCTTTTTCGAGATCACCTTTTTCGTTTAGCAATAAACCGAGGTTAAAGTGGGCGCGGGCCATCATCGGATCATTCTGAATGGCTCGTGAGTATTCCATCATAGCCTTGTTCATGTCGCGCGATTGGTGGTATCGGACGGCCAGGCCAAAGGCTTCCGCCGCTTTTTGGGGATCCCGAACTGCGACCGGTGCCGGTTTCGGAGCGGGTGGAGCTTCGGGGAGAACTTCGGAAGGAATTGGTTTGCGCGTTGTAGGCGTCGCCATGCGTTCCAGAAGCGCGGCCCTTGCGATCGGGGTGTGGGAATCATTTTTAGCGACGGCGAGATAACGCTGGAAATATTTCCGTCCTTCAATTGGATTTTTGAGCCAATCCCGTTCAATAACGGCCATGTTAAACAGGGCGGGTGCGTAGGACGGAGCCATGGCCAGAACATGAGTCAGGCGATCACGTGCGGCAGTGGCCCCCGTGGTGTAGAGTTCGACCAGCGCCTGGGCGGTCATGATGGCTGGCGAGCGCGAATCCCGCCGTGAGGCCTCGTTCAAGATATCCGTTGCCTCGCGCCACCGGTTATTGTCGATGTAGAGGGAGGCCATGTATGCAAGCGGTCGGACATCCTCCGTTGCCAGGTCGGCGACCTGTCGGAAACCGGAGAGGGCGGCCTCGGGGTTTCCTGTTTTAAGACGCACGATGGACAGGTTCATCAGGGCGCTGATATTCCCGGGATCCTGTTCCAGAACCTTGGCGAAGAGGGTTTCCGCCTTGGGGAGATTTCCGTTTTCAATCGCCCTGATTCCGGCTTCCAAGGAGTCACGACCGCATCCCGAGCCTAGCGACAGAGCGGCCAGAACGAGGCATGTCGTTTTAAGCATA
>CAIZMS010000139.1 GCA_903934155.1 uncultured bacterium
AAGAAAGGGATAAAGCAGTACTCCATGAACAACGAAAACATGATGCAAGAAACAGTCACCACGAACGACGAACCTCCGCCTAGTACCGAGGAACCTGCGAGTACCACGCAGCTTTCCTCACAACCCGGAATACTCCCCTCCCAGCAACCCCGCCAGAATCCCAAGTGGAATGATTGGCGCTGGCAGATCCGGAACCGGATCCGCAGCTTTAAAGACCTGATCGATTTCTTTCCGTCATTGCGATCCAACGCGGGAATCGCACGGGTGGCCGAAAAATATCCAATGGCCATCACGCCGTATTATGCCTCCCTGATCAAATCCACCGACCTGTCGGATCCCGTCTACCAGATGAGCGTCCCGCAGGGCCAGGAACTGTTTGCCCCCGATTTCCTCCACGCCGATCCACTCGAGGAGGAGGAGGATATGCCCGTCCCCGGCCTGGTGCATCGCTACCGCGACCGCGCCCTGCTGATGGCCACCACCATGTGCTCCATGTATTGCCGCCATTGCACGCGCAAACGTGTCGCCGGCTACCAGGAATCGTGCATTGATGTCAGCCAGCTGAACGCCATCACCGATTATCTCCGCGCCCACCCCGAGGTGAAGGATGTGGTGATCTCCGGCGGCGACCCGTTGACCATGTCCACTTCGCTTCTGGAACGGATCGTGGCAGGCGTACGGTCTGTCCCCAGCGTGGACATCATCCGCATCGGCACACGCGTGCCGGTGGTGATGCCCCAGCGCATCACGAATGAACTCACCACGATGCTGGCCAAGTATCACCCGGTGTGGATCAATACGCACTTCAACCATCCCAACGAAATCACGTCCGAATCCGCGGCGGCCTGCGCCCGGCTCGCGAATGCCGGCTTCCCGATCGGAAATCAGACCGTGCTCCTGCGGGGCATCAACGACTCCCCGCAGGTGATGGAGGAGCTCTGCCGCGGACTCGTCAAAATCCGCGTGCGGCCCTATTACCTCTTCCAGTGCGACCTGGTCCGGGGCGTGGAACATTTCAGAACGCCCATCAGCCGCGGAATCGAGATCATGGAATATCTGCGCGGCCGCCTCAGCGGGCTGGCGATCCCGACCTATGTCGTGGATACCCCGCACGGCGGCGGCAAAATCCCGGTGCTGCCCAACTACATCATCTCCTCAAGCCCGTCCCACACCGTGTTGCGGAATTTTGAGGGCATGATCGTGAACTACCCTGAGCCCATGGAGCCGATGCCGCGCACCCCTCCCTCCACCAATGCCCGCTCGGGCAGCCATGGAGTCTGGGAAGTGGCGGCCGGTCATTCCTCCGCCATTACCCCCTCCGGCTCCCACCGGCAGAAACGACGCGCCGCCCGGAAGGTTCAGCGCGGGGAACCAGCCCAGTCGCATCCGGAATTCAACCTGCTTCTGGAATCCTTAATGGCTGAAGGCGGGGGTTGATTCACGGTGAGCCTGACCATCGGACTGACCTACGATCTTCGCAGTGATTACCTGGCCCTTGGCTACAAGGAGGAGGAAGTCGCCGAGTTTGATGCCGATATCACCATCAACTCCCTGGCAGATACGATCGCTGAACTCGGGTTCAAAACGGATCGCATCGGGAATGCCCGCGCCCTCTGCACCCGGCTCGCCGCCGGACACCGGTGGGATCTCGTTTTCAACATTGCCGAAGGACTCTCAGGACGGAACCGGGAAGCCCAGGTTCCCGGCATGCTGGAAGCCTTCGATATCCCCTACACGATGTCGGATCCGCTGGTCTGCGCCGTCACGCTGGATAAATCCATCGCCAAACGCATCCTCCAATCGGAAGGGATTAACACGCCCAGGTTCCATGTCGTGCGCACCGAGGCCGATGTCGCCCGGGTCAGCATCCCCTATCCCCTGTTTGCCAAACCCATCGCCGAGGGGACGGGCAAGGGAATCGACCGCGCCTCCTGCGTCAAGAACTCCGCCGAACTGAGGGCCGTCTGCCAGACCCTCCTCTTGAAATATGACCAGCCCGTATTGGTCGAGGAGTTCCTGCCCGGCCGGGAATTCACGGTCGCTATCCTCGGCACCGGCTCAAAGGCCCGCGTCTTGGGCGGCATGGAAGTCGTCCTTCGGCCCAACGCCAACACCTCGATCTATACCTACGAGATGAAGGAATACTGCGACAACTATGTGGACTACCACCGTCTGGTCGGAACCCCGGAAAGGGAGGCGGTTGAAAAAATCGCCCTGGATTCCTACCGCGCTCTGGAAGTCCGCGATTGCGGCCGCGTGGACATCCGGATGGATCGCGAGGGAAATCCCTCGTTCATGGAAGTCAACCCCCTGCCCGGTCTGAACCCGGTTCATTCGGATCTGCCCATCATCGCCGGACAGGAAGGCGTCAGCTTCAAGGCGATCATCGCGGCGATCATTGAAAGCGCCCGGGACCGGATTCCCGAACCCGTATGAAGTCGCGCCACGAACCGGTCCTCATCCTTCATCACGCCATCCCGGCGCCCGGCAGCTGCCACAATGCCGAGAGCGACGCCGGAGTCATGGATGAGGTAAACATCGTCTCTGAAACGTTTCTGACGCTCAAAATCCCCTGCCGGGTCGCCGCCGTGGAGTCCCTCTCGAGCCTCCCCGAACTCCTTCGGTCCGCCCCCGAACGGCTCATCGTCAACCTGGTGGAGAATTTCCCCGGCCGGCCCGCCGATGCCATGCAGGTGCCCACCGTTTGCGAAGCATTCGGCAAGGAATGCACGGGCAACGAGAGTGCCTGCCAGACCCTGGCGCTCGATAAATGGCGGACCAAGGCGATCCTTCAGGCCTCGGGCCTGCCGGTTCCTGCAGGAATCATCGTCCCCGTCGGCTCCGCCGCCAGCCCGCCCTTCCCGCCGCCCTGGATCGTCAAGCCGCTCTTCGCCGATGCCAGTGAGGGCATCCACCCGACCTCGGTGATCCAAGGCGGTGCCAAGGCGTTAAGCAGGGCCATTGGCCTCATCCATCAGGATTTCAAGCACCCCGCCCTGGTGGAATCATTTTTCGGAACCCGCGAAATCAATGTCGCCTTGTTCCAGCGCGGCTCCCGAATCGTGGTCCTTCCCGTCGCCGAAATTGAATTCCGCCGCTACGGCGAGGACCGCCCCCGCATCATTGACTACGCGGCCAAATGGCACACGGATTCGTTTGAGTACCGGAATACCGTCCGGGTCGTTCCCGCTAAAATCGAGAAAACCCTCGCCAGCCGGATCCATGACGCCGCCCTCGCCGCCTGGCATGCCCTGGGCTGCCGCGATTATGCCCGCGTGGATTTCCGGGTGGATGACGCCGGTAACTTTGTCATTCTCGAGGTCAACCCCAATCCGGACATTTCGCCTGAGAGCGGATTCGAGGCGGCCCTCAAGGCGGCCAAAATCCCCTACCGGGATTTCGTGAAGGCAATGATCAAGAATGCGGCATCCCGCCTCGCTTCGACGGAGGCCTCGGAGAGGCCTCCCTACCCTGAAGACCTTTCCCGTTCCCAAAAAAGAAGGACCAGTCCTCCAAGCTCTCAGGAAAAACCTCTCATCCGTCCCACCGAGGCCAAGGACCGCGACGGCATCCTGTCCTTCATGAAGGGAACCGGCTTTTTCCACGATGGCGAAGTCGAAGTGGCACGGGAAGTTTTGGACGAGGCGATCGCCAAGGGGCCAACCGGACACTACCAATCCTTTACCCTGCTCGATAACCAAACTCCCGCCGGCTGGATCTGTTATGGGCCGACTCCCTGCACTCATGGCACCTACGATGTTTACTGGATCGGGGTCGACGCCAATTGCCAGGGACGCGGATACGGCCGGGCTTTGCTGGATCAGGCAGAGAAAATGATCCGCAGACAAAAAGGCCGGCTCATCATTATCGAAACATCAGGCAAGCCCCTCTACGATTCCACCCGCGGGTTTTATCTCAAGACCGGCTATAACGAAACCGCCCGGATCCCCGAATTTTACGCCCCGAACGATGCTCGGGTCATCTACTCAAAAACTCTTTAGACTTTGGGGCAATGTCCGCGCAGGAAGGCGGCACCGGTCATGGGTTTTCGTCCTTCAGGCTGGACTTCCAGAAGGCGGATCGCCTGCGAGCCTGTCTGGATCAACAGACCATCACCCTTCTCCTCAAGGACCGTACCATGCGTGCCCTGAGCAACGCTCAGGGGAATGTCCTCGACCCGAGTCGCCAAGACCTTCAGGATTTTCCCGGGGGCACCGGGCATATCGCAAAAAGAACCGGGCCTGGGATGAAACGCCCGGACCTGATTGTGAATGGTGGCGGCAGGCCGATTCCAATCAATCCTGCCGTCGGCCTTCTTGAGCTTGGGAGCCACGGTGGCAAGGAAGTCATCCTGCGGAACACGGGGAGCCGTTCCGGCTCGGATCAGTTCCACCGTCTCGCCCAGAAGGGCCGCTCCCGCCTTTGCCAGTTTGTCGAGAAAACTTCCCCCAGTGTCACCTGGCTCTATGGCCACTTCACGCTTCAGGATCATGTCGCCGGTGTCCATCCCCTCGTTCATGAACATCGTCGTGACGCCTGAAACCGGATCCCCGTTGGCCACCGCCCACTGGATCGGCGCGGCCCCGCGATATTTCGGAAGCAGCGAGCCGTGCACATTGACGCACCCGAACGGCGGAATCGCCAGCAGGGCGGGCTTCAGCAATTGTCCGTAGGCCACCACGACGATCAGGTCGGGACGAAGCGACTGAATCGCGGACAGGCTTTCGGGCGTGTTGACTTTCTCTGGATTCAGGACCGGAATCGCGCGGCTCCCGAGGTAGGCCTTCACGGGACAGGGGGAAACCTCCAGATTACGTCCCTTCGGCCGGTCCGGCTGCGTCACCACCGCCACCACCTCATCCCGGGATGAAGCCAGCAGTTGTTCAAGACAGGGACATGCAAACCCCGCCGAACCCATGAAAAGTATCCGCATGATTGAACCTCGTCGTCAGGGGATAAACGGATCGGATGATTTCATCAGCTTGCGCCCCATCCGGAGGGAGGCGGACTTGACCCGTCTCAGTAAATTGCGGCCCTTGGAGTCAATCGCCACAATGGCAGGAAAGTCCTTCAATTCCAAAACCCACATGGCCTCGGCCAACCCGAATTCCTCACCGAAATACAGTCCCTTCACCGCCACTACTTTTTCGGCCAGAACCTGGGCAGCCCCCCCCACAGCATGAAGGTAGACACACCCGCCCGCCTTACAGGCTCCTTCAGTGACTTTCCCCATCGATCCCTTGCCCATGATGACCCGGATGCCATGTTCCTTGACGATCCGGGGCAGATACGGCTCCTCCCGCAGGGAGGTTGTCGGACCTGCGGCACGCACCACCCATCCGGCGTCCTTCCGGATCACCACCGGACCACAGTGGTAGAGCGCGGAATTTTTCAAATCAACCGGGCTTTTCCCGCCGTCAAAAAGATACTTATGGATCCGGTCGCGGGCCGTATACACCAGGCCGCTCACCAGCACAAACTGTCCCGCGCGCAAGGCTTCGACCTGCTCGGGAATAAAGGGATAATCCAGTCGGCGGGCTTTTAATAGAGCCATTTCTGGAACCCTCCCCGCGCCGTCAGCAGTGCGCCCCGGCGCCTGAACGCCCAGCACATGTATGAGACCGTGACAAAAAAGGAGGCAGGCACCCGGCTCATGGATCCGATTTTCACGCCCAACAATGCCGTGTTCCCGCCAAGCCCCATCGGCCCGATCTCAAGGGCCTTCGCTTCCTTCATCAGGCGATCTTCCAGCCGCGCCAGGATTTTCACCGGGGACTTATCGTCCAACTTCCTCAGAAACTGGCTTTTGGAACATTCATATCCCGTCGCGCGGTCGCCCCCGATGCACACCCCGAGAATGCCCGGGGCGCACCCGTTCCCCTGGGCGGAGACCACGGCATCCAACACACACCGGCGAACCCCTTCCAAATCCCGCCCGGCCCCGAGGGATTCATCCGGAAGGCTGTACTGCTTTCCGACGTTTTCACAGCCGCCCCCCTTCATCAGGAGTCGCACATCCACCGTGCCCCGGGCACACTGCTCAAAATAGAATGTCGGGGCCCCATAGGCCACATTGGTCTGACAGGCCGCCCCCGAGACGGAATCAATCGTGTTCTGCCGCAAATACCCCAGACGCGTGGCACGCGCCACGGCCAGGCGCGTCGCCGAAACCAGGGCATTCGTGTCGAAGCCCACGGGAACCTGGAAATAAAAGATAAGACTGCCGGTGTCCTGACAAAGCGGGGCATCCAGATCCCGTGCTTTCTGGACATTCGCGAGGAGGGTCTCCATCACCCAACGGGCCCGGCTGGCCTTCTTCTCGGTCTTGCAAGCCCGTCGCAATCCCTGCTCAATGTCGCAGGGAAGATCCACCGATGTACGGCGGATCAGCTCAAACAGACTGCTTTCCCATTGGACGTGATTTTTCATGATTCAAACAAAGGCAAACACCTATCACAATCACGGCATCAATTCAACTGCCACATGATCCGCCAGATCCCGGCCTCGTGGCGTCAGACGCCACCGGCCTTCCAACGACACCATCAACCCCTCTCCTTCCAACCTGATCAAGGTTTTCCGCAAGCCCGCTTCCAGGGGAGATCGGGCCAGCCCGCATGCGGTCAGGATGACCTCCAAATCGATTCCTTCCGTCATCCGGAGCCCGAAAACAAGCCGCTCTACTAGATCGTTCCGGGGCGTGAGACTCTCTTCCTCCCTCGAAACCCCGGTCAGGGCGGATCCCCAGTCCGCCGCATTCGTCCAGCGCCGGTTCCCGACACGCGATGACGCCGCACCCCCCAATCCCAGGTAATTCTCTCCCCGCCAGCACGAGAGATTATGGCGGCATTCCAACCCGGGCCGCGCATAATTTGAAATTTCATACCGGCTCAATCCGGCGGCTCCCAGAACCTCCTCGGCGAGCTCCAGCATCCGAAGCTGCTCATCATCGTCCAGGAGAGTGATCGTTCCCGCCTGGTGATCACGATCCAGCCGGGTTCCCTCCTCGCGGGTCAAAGCATAGACCGACACATGGGCGGGTTCCAACGCCACCGCCGCACACAGGGTATCACGCCAGGCTTCCGCACTGACTCCGGGCACGCAGGCAATCAGATCCAGTCCCCAGTTCATAAACCCGGCGGACTGGATGGCCCGAACCGCAGCATGAATATCCTGCACCGTATGACGCCGACCCAACTGTCGCAACACCCGGTCGTCAAAGGATTGAACCCCTAGACTGATCCGGTTCACCCCGGCGGATTTCATCAACTTCAGTTTATCACAATCCACCGATCCCGGATTGGCCTCACTCGTCCATTCGATGACCGAATCGCCGGCGCCCCCGGTGCAGCGGATTAAATCGAGCAATTCCGCAAGCTGATCCATCGGCAGGATGGTGGGGGTTCCGCCTCCAAGGAAGATGGTGGAAAACGCGAAAGGGCCGAATTCAGACCGGGCCGCCTCCGCCTCAGGCTTCAAGGAAGCCAGCCAGGCTGCTCCTTTTTCCCGACTGTAGGGAACCGAATAAAAGGCGCAATAGTGGCACTTTCCGTCACAGAACGGCACATGAATATAAAGTCCCTCAATCATGCCCCCTCTTAACCCCTCCCGCTCGCTCTCGCCTCCAGCAGCCCCACCAAGTCATCCGGAACATTCAAATGACCGAAGCCGACACCCAACCGGCTATGAGGATTCATGGAACCATGGAAATCCGACCCGCCGCTGAAGGCAAGACCGAGGTCCCGTCCCACGCTGAGACAAAACCGCTGCTGGTCATGACTATGCTCCGAGTAATAGGCCTCAATCCCCTGCAACCCTTGTTCAGACAGTTCAGCCAGAAAAACACGCAACCGTTTTCGCCCGAGCCCCAGGGTAAATGGATGAGCCAATACGGGAACCCCGCCCGCTTCCCGGATCAGGGCGATACTTTTCTCCACGGTCAGCCGGCTCCGCTCCACATAAGCCGGCTTGCCCTTGCCAAGATACCGTTCAAAGGCTTCGTCCTTCTTCTTCACATAACCCTTTTCAATCAACACCTGGGCGAAGTGGGGACGGCCCACAATATCCTCCTTCGCCAATGCCGTCACATCCGACCACGTCATGGAAAGGCCCAAGTGATTAAGGCGCTCAAGGATAATCTGATTGCGTTCCTCTCGGCCCCTGCGCATACGCGCCAGGGCGGCTTCAACCCGGTCATCCTTGTGATTGATGAAATACCCGAGCATATGCATGGTGCCGCCCGTGAAATCCACGCTGATTTCGACCCCTGGCACGCCCTTTACGCCATGGATCTGGCATGCCGCCAGAAATCGGTCAATTCCCAACATGCCGTCATGATCCGTGAGCGAAAGGGCGGTGATACCGGCCTTTGCGGCCATTTCGACCAGTTCCTCGGGAGTATTCGTGCCATCCGAAAATGTGGAATGAACGTGCAAATCAATCATTCGTCATGCTCCAATATTTTTTCTACGGGAAGATTGACAACCGTATCACAAGACGGCAGTATTACCACCCGTTTTCGACCGGACCCGATTTGCGGGGGATTAGCTCAGTTTGGTAGAGCGCTTGAATGGCATTCAAGAGGTCGTCGGTTCGACCCCGATATCCTCCACCACTCGAAAAACGGCCCGGCCGCTACTGACCCAGAGTCCATTTACCAAATTTTTTTCTAGGCCTGAGAGTTCGCAAGATTGTTAACAAAATGACTCCGACTCCCGAACAATTTGACCTCGTCATGAAACTTGTCGGTGGCGCCCGAGTGCGTCCCGGACAGCATTTACGCGATGTGACGATTCCGCTCTCGGTCATCCGGGATGTCGCGCGAAGTTCCCTTGAAACGAATGTGTTCTTCCCGCCTGACATGCGTCCCGGCGAACTTGGGGATGGCGCGGTGATCGAGCGGCGGGGCCCATACCGGTTCCTGGTTCACGAGAGCTTTGAGATCGGCCAAATGCGTTTTTCCGATCTCCGCTCACGCGCCTACTTCACCCTCGGCGGAGCGGTACGCCGGTATCTCAAGCACTACCAGATGGAGTTGAAGTTCCGGCAGGTTCACATCAACCGCTGGAAGTGATCCACCCCCTCAACCCCTTTCCGCCGATTCAAGTACTGCGCGAACGCCCCTGCCGCCAGATGCATCAATAAGCCCACCCGCTTAAGATTTTCTCACGTGAATGGCGCCAAGTTACGGCTGGTGTACCGGCTTTAGCCGGCCTTCTCTTGGCCGCCTGAAGGCGGTACACCAACCGTGGAATAACATATAACCTGCCCCCAGTCGGACTCTTTTTCTCCTCTGGAGCCGGCGGTCTCCGCCGGTATCAGACTCTTCAAGGAAATTCGCATAAAACCTTGCGCCGACAGGCGTGCTTTTGGTCTGATATGAAACACACGACATAGGAGGCGAGGAATGAACTTGATGCATTGGCTTCGGAAACTGGGAATCTTGCGCTATGGCACCTGCTCGGGGACCTACACCAGCGGCAAGGATCGACCGACTGAACTGCTCATGAATGATGTCTTTGACGCAAAAAAAGACCTGATCCACCGATCCGACTTCAAATCGGC
>CAIZMS010000140.1 GCA_903934155.1 uncultured bacterium
GCTAACGGTAAACGCAGCACATTGGGGCTTACCCATACATAATGAAAATGAAAACCTTTAAAAACAGGCACTTCTGTGAAGCCCGAAAAGCGCTGGCTACCACCGTGGTCATTATTTCGCTGATGGTGGCAACGCCTCGAAAGGCGATAAGCGAAGAGTTTACGGACGCCAAGTTTATGTATTACCAGGAGGATAACAACCGGATTAGGGTGTTGGCACCCTCGGTTGTGAAGCAATTCGAGACCGAATCCGGCTGGGTAATCAAAGTAGACGGCATATACAATGCGATTTCCGGCGCCACCCCGACGGGGGCGCCCCCGGTCAGGCGCCGAGCGGCACCGCTACAGGCGGCTCCCTCGAGCAGCACCCCGGCAAGCTCAGCCGTAACCGTCGCGCCGGTGTCCTCAAGCCCTGTAACTCAAGCAGAGCATGAGGAGGAGGAGGAAAATGATTCGCTCTTTTCCACGTTATTCAAAGGGTTCAGCAGTCCCAAATCCAAGTTTTCCGCATCCACTGGAGCCACGCCGGTCGTTGGGGGGGGGGCAACCACGCCGGCGGCGGCTCCCTCTACTACGGCGACATCACCCGCCAGCGTGCCTTCATCCTCCTCTGGCTCCGCGTCCTCATCCTCTTCCTCGGGAACGCCCGCGACGAGTCAGCCTGCCAGCGTCCCGGGTTCTTCCTCGGATATTCCCCTTGCTGACTTCAGCGACACACGCTGGGCCTTCAACCTGGGCCTCTCCAAACGAGTCGGGCAGCACACACCGGGCACCCTCTTATCCTTTAGCCAGGAATCCGATTACCAATCCATGGGCATCAGCCTTCAGGACGCCATTGATTTCAACCGGAAAACCACCACGCTTCTTGTCGGCGGCGCCTTGACCCATGACGCGCTGAGTCCCGCCAATGGACGGGAGAATTCGACCAAAGATACCGTGGATGCCCTTCTCGGGATCACTCAGGTTCTAACCCCCACCACGCTACTCACCGCCAATATAGCCGTCGGTCAGGTCACCGGGTTCATCAGCGACCCTTACAAGGTGGTGGAGCTGAACGGAAATCTGACTTATGAAAAACGACCGGACAGTAAAACAAAGCAAATCGTCTATCTCGCAATCAACCAGTTCATTACCCCTCTGGATGCGGGCATTGAACTGGGGCTGCGTCATTATGGAGACAGCTTTGGACTCAGCGCTGAAACCCTTTCGCTCGCCTGGTACCAGAAGCTGGGTAATCATTTTATCCTGAGCCCCTCCCTTCGTTACTACACCCAGACCGCCGCCGATTTCTACGATGTTCGGTTTACCGGCTCGCCGGAATTCTACAGCTCCGACTACCGCGTCTCCGCTTTCACAGGAACCTCCTTCGGCCTCAAACTCACCTGGCTTCCCACCTCCCGTTTCGCGCTCGACGCAGGAGTCGAACGCTATCAGCAGAAGGGGGATGACGGAATCACCGACCCGGCTCTCTATACCGGCGCCACGGTTGTCATTATCGGAGCGCATTGGGCATTGTAAACAGGACGACAAAATCATGACAGGGCAGGACTATTCGCGACACTCCTTTGAGGCCATGGGAACCCTTTGCCAGGTTCAGTTTCAGGCGGCCTCCCATGCCGCCAGCGAAACCTTTAAGAAAAACACAACCGCATGGGTCACTGATTTTGAAAACAGGTTTTCCCGCTTTATCCCCACCAGCCTCCTGTCCCGGATCAACGCTTCCGCCGGCCGAACCTGGGTGGATCTTGATTCCGAGGCGGAAAGTCTCTTCGCGCTCTGCGACTGGTTCTACTGGTCCACAAAAGGCCTGTTTGATCCCGCCATACTGCCCCTGCTCCAACTCTGGGATTACCATGTCCCTCACGCCAAACGCCCCGAGGATCGCGCCATCGCGGAGGCTCTGGATCTGAGCGGATGGAAAAAAGTACAACGAAAAAAAGGAAGCGTGTTCCTGCCAGAGGCCGGCATGGGCATCGACCTGGGTGGAATCGGCAAGGAATACGCAGTGGATCGCGTGTTTGAACTGGCCGGTGATTGCGGCATCCGGAATATACTGGTCAACTTCGGACAGGATCTGCGAGTCCAGGGAGAGCCACCGGAAGGCGGCCCCTGGCGGGTCGGGCTTGAGGATCCCTCCGACACAGGACTGTGCTGGGCGGGGGTTGCCGTTCACAACCGCGCCGTCAGCACCTCGGGTGATTATGTCAGGCATACCCTGATCGACGGAGAAAAATTCGGACACATCCTGGATCCCCGTACCGGCTACCCCGTCAAAAACAACTGTCAATCGGCGAGCGTCATCGCCCCCACCTGCACCGAAGCGGGAATTCTATCCACCTCGGCCTTCATTCTGGGGGGGCATGACGGCATACAATTTCTGGACGGCTATTATCAGGCTGAAGGCTGTATCAAGGAGCAAAACAGGCAATTCTGCACAAGGAGATTCAATGAATACCTCATTCGGGACTAGGATGATCGGCGCACTGCTTCTGAGCGCAACCACCACACTGGCAGGCTGGGATATTGGAACCCCTCTTCCAAACCTGACCAGATTCAAACTGGAGGGAGTCCTCCCTTCCACAACGGGGAAAGTGCTGCTGATCGACTTCTGGGCCTCTTGGTGCGCCCCCTGCAAAGCCTCGTTCCCGGCCCTCAATTCCCTCCAGAAGGATTACGGCGACAAAGGCTTCCTTGTTCTGGCCGTCAATCAGGACAAAACCGGCGAAGCGCTGGCCACTATCCTGACAGGACACTCCGCCATTTACACAACCGTGCGGGACTCTGAAAACAAGTTGGTCGCGGAAGCGGATGTCGCCTCGATGCCCTCTTCCTACCTGGTGGATCGCTCCGGGAGAATTCGCTATCTCCACCGCGGATTCCACGGGGAAAAGACCCTTGCCCAATACCGAAAGGAAATCGAAATCCTACTCAACGAAAAAAACCGGGGTGCCCCATGAAATACTCTATCTTGTTTTTGGGATTGGGAATCATGCTTCTCGGAACCCTCTCCGGTTGTCGCACCGTTCAACCCTGGGAACGCGGCACCTTGTCGGATTACACCATGAGACCCGATCGTGATCCCCTGACAGATTCCTTTCGGGAGCACGTCTACTTCACCCGCGAAGCCGCCGCAGGCGGTCGCGGCGTGGGCGGCGGCGGGTGCGGCTGCAACTGACGGTTTTTCATTGATCCCCGTCCCCTCCTTGTGACACATTACGCCCGTTTTTCACGGCTGCTTTATTCGCAATTACCAAGGAGAATGGACCATGACAAAAGGGAATATGTTGATTGGACAAAGCGGTGGCCCGACGGTGGTCATCAACCAGAGTCTTGTGGGCGCGATCCTTCAGGCGAAACAGCATAAAGAAATCGGAGCCATCTACGGTGCCCTGCACGGCATGAAGGGTATTCTCGAGGAAAACTTCATCGACTTGCGCAAGGAAAGCCTCGCCGAACTCGAGCGCATCGCCAACACCCCCGCCTCAGCCTTGGGCTCAGCCAGAAAGAAACCGACGGATGAAGAATGCGCCAAGGTCTTCGCAATTCTAAAAAAATACAACATCCGGTACTACTTCTACATTGGCGGCAATGACTCCGCCGAATCCACCCACATCATCAACGAGCAGGCCCGGAAGTTCGGCTATGACCTGCGCTGCTACCACATTCCCAAGA
>CAIZMS010000141.1 GCA_903934155.1 uncultured bacterium
ATTGTCATCCGGGGGCAGAACCCGAGTTGCATAGCCTGACGGGTAAGGGAATAGGCGCCCGAAATGACCGCCTGTGAGGCGATCACCGTTGCCAGTGTGGCGAGGATGAGAAGCGGATAAAGCGCCCATGTGGGAGCCAGATGATAGAGCAGGTTAGATGTGTCCGCCTGAGTCTGTCCGTGAGCCAGAAGAAATGCACCTTGTCCAAAGTAATTAATCAGAAGGCAGGGCAATACGATGAAAAACCAACCAATCCTCATGGGGAGCCGTCCAAAGTGGCCCATATCCAGATAGAGATCCTCGCCCCCGGTCAAACAGAGAAAAATTGTGCCCATGGTAACAAAGGCATGAAAACGGTGGTCAACAAAAAACTGAATGGCATATTCAGGATTAATCGCCGTCAATACATGAGGAGTTTGAATAATATGAGGCAATCCAAGGGCTCCGAGGGTAAAAAACCAGACCAACATGACAGGGCCGAAAACAGTTCCAACACGCTGGGTTCCATGCTTTTGAACCCAGAAGAGGGCTATGAGAATGCAGATGGAGATAGGAATCACATACGATTCAAATCGCGGGGATACTACTTTCAGGCCCTCAACTGCACTCAGAACGGAGATCGCCGGGGTGATGAGTCCATCACCATAAAGCAAAGCCGCCCCGAACAACGCCAACGCCACGATTACGAATCCCCTTTTCATCCCGAAACGCGGGTTATCTTTACGAACGAGTGCCATGAGCGCCAGAATGCCGCCTTCACCCCGATTGTCGGCTCGAAGAACGAGTGTGAGGTACTTGATGGAGATTAATCCTGCCAATGACCAAAAAATAAGGGAGAGCACCCCAAGAATGGCGGCTTCGGTGGGGGGGGTGGCCTCATTGAAGCATAGACGGAAAGCATAGAGCGGACTCGTTCCAATATCGCCATAAACGACCCCGAGGGCTGCGAGAGCCAGCACCGACACAGTTCTTCGGGAATGCTTCCCATTTGTATTGGGGTCAGATTGCGACAGTTGGGATACACTGTTTTGGCTTGGATCCGCTGAGGGTGGGGGATTCATAAATAGTGCATACCGAAAAAGGGTCAGGGGCGCAGCACCCTGGAAGACGCTGGGCGTACTCCCGGCGTATTTACCGAGGCATCAGCATGGCGAGGACTTTTAAAAATGGGCTTGTATCCGGCTGTTGCCAGCTTTTGGGTTAAGACTTTGATGGTATCAAATGAAAAAGAGGCAGTCATTTCGACCATCAAAGGTTCATTTTGTGACACCCGGCTTTTTTTCAACGTTTTTACCAGGTTGGAGGCGTCTACAACCGTGTCGTTTACAACAAACTGGTTCGGGGTGTTCATCGTAATACGAAATGGAGCGGCTGACTCCCGGGAACCGGTCGCTATGCATCCGGTCATGATGAGCATGATCGTTGCCCCGATGAATCTGACCCATTTGGAATACTGTATAGTGCTCATAAATTAGGATTACCATAGAAGATTGTTCCGGAAAACTCCAGATCAGATTAGCAACCTGGATTAGGGGGGGGGCAGAGCGTCAAGATTTAGTTAGTGGAAAACGCTTTATGAAGCGCGCACCTTCCGTTAATGTGACACGTTTTCAAGTTAGGAGATGAGTGGCACCATGGAATCGAAAAAAAGAATGCGGATCTTGTCGGGGATTCAGCCTTCGGGAAAACTTCACCTGGGTAATTATTTCGGCATGATGCAGCCAGCCTTGGAATTGCAGCAGCAGGGAGATGCCTACCTGTTCATCGCCGACTACCATGCCCTGACCACGGTTTCTGATCCGGCAATTCTGCGAAAAAACATCCGAGATGTGGCCCTTGATTTTCTAGCCTGCGGGCTCGATGATCGGAAGACTGTCTTCTTCAGGCAAAGCGATGTGCCCGAAGTTCTCGAATTGTCCTGGCTTCTCTCCATTGTGACGCCCATGGGGCTTTTGGAGAGGTGTCATTCCTACAAAGACAAAACAGCCAAAGGCATTACGGCCTCGCATGCTCTCTTTTCTTACCCGGTGCTTATGGCCGCCGACATCCTGCAAGTGCAAGCCACCACTGTGCCTGTGGGAAGAGATCAAAAACAACATGTAGAGGTCACTCGAGATATCGCGCTCAAATTCAATAGCCAGTTCGGGGAAACCTTCGCGATTCCAGATCCAGTTATTCGCAATGAAGTCGCCGTGGTGCCAGGGGTGGATGGGCAGAAAATGTCAAAATCCTACAATAACACGATTGAGATTTTTGGAGCGGAAAAGCAGACCAAGTCACAAATCATGCGAATTGTGACTGATAGCACTCCCCTTGAGGAATCGAAGGATCCTTCAACATGCACTATTTTTGCCTTGTACAAGCTTTTCACAGCGGAGGGCGACCGATCCGAGATGGAGGCGAAATACCGGGCGGGCGGTTTCGGATACGGATCGGCGAAAAAAGCGCTTTTCGAAAAGGTGTGGAGCCACTTCGAGCCGTTTCGGGCACGCCGTGCCGAACTTGAAAATGATCCCGCGTATGTGGAGTCCGTGCTACAAAATGGTGCCGAGCGGGCTCGTATTGAAGCTCGCAAGACACTAAAGGCGGCCCGCCGGGCAACAGGGTTGGAATGAGAAGGGCAGTTTCATGACGCAAGTGGTGGTTCAAGACGATTACAAGGTGCAACTCGAAGTTTTCGAGGGACCGCTTGACCTTCTTTTGTACTTAATCAAAAAGGACGAGGTGGATGTCTATAACATCCCAATTGAGCGAGTCACCAAGCAATATATGGAATATCTCTCCTTGATGAAGTTGCTAGACCTCAACATCGCGGGTGAGTTTATCGTCATGGCTGCCACGTTGATGATGATCAAAAGCCGAATGCTACTACCCGTTGATGAACGTCCGGAGATGGAGGAAGAGGAGGAAGATCCCCGATGGGAACTTGTCAAACAACTCGTTGAATATAAGAAGTTTAAAGAGGCGGCGTCTCATCTCCAGCATCGCGAATATCTCCAGGAGAATGTCTTTTCGCTCGGACTGGATGGTGGCGTAACCCTCGAACCGGAACCCGGGGTCGGGCTTGGGGATGTCAGCCTTTTCGATCTAATCTCCGCATTCAATGAAGCCTTGAAGAAAGTCAAGGTGGAAGAATTTGGCGAGATTTACGATGAGAAGTTTACGGTGGTCGATAAAATCGAGTTTGTACTTGTCACCATCAAGGAAAAGGGGAGAGCCTCCTTCTCGAGCCTATTCGAAAAGGCAGCCTCGCGGAATGAAATTGTATGTACCTTTCTGGCCATTTTGGAGCTAATCCGCTTGCGGCAATTGGTGGCCCAACAGGAGGGTGATTTCGGGGATATTGTTATTACGAATGAATCGGTAGCGTAAGGGGATTACGGAATGGAAGCAATGCCAGTTGAGCTAAAGCAGATTTTGGGGGCAATTGTTTTTGCCGCCCGCCAACCCATGACAACGGGTGCCATTCGGAAGATTTTGCAGGAGACTGCGGAAATCAACCGTGAGGAAGCGGCCACTTATGGAGGGATCAAGGAGTCTGAAATCATGGCCTCGCTGCATCAGCTTCAGGTCGATTGCGACACCGGAAAATCCGGAGTACATCTGATCGAAAGTGCAGAAGGATTTCGATTCCAGAGTGACCCCGTTGGTGGGCCCTGGATCCGCCACATGTTAAACGTCGGGAAACCCACCCGCCTGTCACGACCGGCACTGGAAACTCTTGCAATTATTGCCTACCGTCAGCCGATCTCAAGGGCCGAACTGGAGGGAGTCCGTGGAGTGGCTGTGGATCATGTCATTCGGATGCTTATGGAAATGCAATTGATAAAAATTGTGGGGCGGAGCGAACTCCCCGGGCGCCCGATGTTGTACGGCACAACCGCGCTTTTCCTGGAGCACTTTGGCCTGAAAGATGTCAAGGAGCTTCCGGGCATTACTGAACTGGCCAGGATGGAGGCGATGCGCAAAAAGCAAGATGTGGCAGCGACGCCTCTCCCACTCCCAGAGGAAAATGGGATCAATGCTGAAACATCCGCCCAGGATGCGAGTGATCCATCCGATCCGGCTGATGAGGACGAAGACGATGAGGACGAAGACGATGAGGATGAAGACGATGAGGATGAAGACGATGAGGATGAAGACGATGAGGATGAAGACGATGAGGATGAAGACGATGATGAGGAGGATGAATGATGACCC
>CAIZMS010000142.1 GCA_903934155.1 uncultured bacterium
CAGAATATCATGCTGCCAGACGTCCGTGCTGCCGCAGAGAATGGTGACGCACACCGCATCGGCGCCCTTCAATACCTCGCGGCGTTTGGTGGTGGCCACAACCTTCGCGGGGTAATTACCCATCGCGATGATCTTTTCCACCATCTTCCGGGCATAGCTGAGGCGTTCCTCGTTGGTGTCGACCAGCGCGATGGTGGCATCGCGAAGCGTCGGGAAGGTCAGCATATCCCGCACCAGTCCCCGTGTGAACCCCAGACTTCCTGCCCCGATAAAAACAACCTTTGCCATCGTGTGTGTCCTTCTTTCTTTAAAAGTCCGTTATCGTGAGCGCCGCTGCCGCGGCGTATAAAGATCATTTAGGGGGCGGTGTGGGACCACCCGTCAAGAACTGGCTGCCCGCTTGCTGTCATCCGCTATCTCAGGCCCTTTTTCACCTTGTCATCCTTGTCCTGTTTGCCGGTCATTAATTTTGCGTCGGCCTCTTCCATGCCCGTGATGACGACCGCCTGGTAAAGCCCGCTGTTTTCATCGGTCATCTTGACCATGGGAACCATATTTCCGGCCATATTGAATTCCACGGCAGAAACGGCGATGGGTCGATGGCGATGCAGGAGGCTGAGCCCGCGGCGGATTTCATCCCAGGGGTCAATTTCCGACACGGTGGGTTTGCCATCGGAAAGGAAATACAGCGTATCCACCTCATCCAGAAGGGCGCCGCATTCCAGGCCGTCGAAGGAGCGTGTGCCGAAGGAGAGATTCATTTCCGCCGCCCGCTTGACGCCTTTGGCCGGGTCGAGCGTCAAGCCATTCCTGGCCATCATTTCAATACGGCCCCCGAAATCGACAATATTATAGGAGACTTTGCCCTTCTGCATCTGCAATAGGGTGTCTCGAAGATTCGAGCGCAGGGAGGCGATGCGGTCTCCCGCCATGGAATTGGAGGTGTCGACCACGAAGCAGATCTTGTCGCTGTAAATCGGAAGGCTGTAGAACCAGCCTAGGGCCGGAATGGTGACGTCCTGGACCCGGACTTTCTCCCGAAAGGCTTTGCTCCTGGAATCATCGACTGTAAAAGATGAACTTGCGGTTCCCCACCAGGCTTCCCAGTCCTCGGCCTTCCCGCCTTTTTGTTCGCCCGCAATCGAGCTCAGGGCGTGGACGAGATCGAGCCGGAAACGGCCTTTTTCAATTTTCAGCCGGTTGATCAGGCCCGGAATGGAACGGGTGTCAGGAATCTCGCCCAGTGCGGAGGCGACCTCGACCAATACCGGCCAGGAACAGGTCGCCAGTTTCTGGTTCAAAACGGGAATCGCTTCAGGCGATCCGATCCGGCCGATGGCGCGGGCCGCTTCAACCTGCACACGGAGGTCGGGGCTGTTCAGGGCGGAGGAGAGCAGGGGAAGATGGGTTGGATTTCGCAGATGACCAAGCGCCTGACAGGCCGGAACTCCGCCGGGGAGGTCGAGGGTGAAGTCCGCCATCTTGCCGGATACCCCGTTGACGGTGATCCTGTCCCGCAGAGCAGTATTAAATGCAGCCGCAATTTCCGCTTCTTCCGGCGCACATCCGGCACGGACCAGGAACAGGAGCCTGGCTCCCTCGATCGCCGGGGATTTGGCCGTTACCGCTTGAACC
>CAIZMS010000143.1 GCA_903934155.1 uncultured bacterium
AATAGTGCCAGTGCCTGTAACAAGGGTAGTTATTATTATGGAACCGGGTACGGGGTGTCGACTCCCAATCCCATGGGGCAGACCTTTGTTCTTCCCTGCATACGCGACCGGATCCGGCTCAATAAGAACCACATCGAAAAAAAGAGCGACATCGAGAAGGCCCGGACGGCCGCCGAGAATGCCGGAAAGAGCTACACGGCTCTGGCCACTCCGATTGACAAGTGCCGGAAGAACATTGATGACATGAATGAAAAGGAAGAGGAGTTGATCAACAAGCTTCCCAAGCGTATCAAGAAGACCGTGGAGACCATTTTAAAGGGGAATATTTCGGATACCTGGAATGACCAATTCGCCGGCGGGGGTGGAATCATGTATGTCTTGCGCCAGGAGGAGGATCCCCTGAAGAAGAATTTCAGGATTCTCAAGGGCAAGGACGAGGACGATTTTCTTCGTCACTCGGACTATATTCCCAAAGCGGGTGATACCGCTCCCGAAGTTTTTGGGGAGGGATCCGAAAAGTCCCAGTGGTTTGTGCTGAAAGGGGATGGACTTCAGCGTCATTATGTGCAACGCGACAAGATGTTGATTGCGGAATGGAACTGGTTTTCATCGGTCTGGGCGGAGGTAGACGGGGCCTGTGTGGGAGCCGTGGTGGCCTCGGATGGCAGTTCAGTCAAAGGCAATGATCCCCGGGTGATCAATCCGGAACGGTATACCACCACTGCCCTGGCCAAGCCGCAGGTACTTCAGGATAAGTTTTTTGCCAAAGGCGGATCCCTCATCGTGGGAGTGACCCGCAAGGTGAACAATCCGTTCCAGTTTATGGCGGAGGGCGGGGATCTGGGCATCATTCGTCCATTCACGCTGGATAGCGGGAAACGCTATATGTGGACGGCGACGGCGGCTATTGCCGGATATAATCCCAAGCCCCCCCAGGATTGCCAGGGCAAGTATGAAGTCACTTATGAGGATAACAGCGGCGACAAGCTGTGGAATCTGAAAACCAGCGACTGGGATGCGGAGCTGATTCCCCTGCACCGTGCCTGGGCAAAGGGGACAGCGGGACGAAAATGGGACAAGGCCACAGCGGGTGAGATCCTGGAGAATGTCAAAGGCGGCCCCTGGACGCCGCTGTATGGTGGTGGTGGCGCGTTAGGCGCGCAGGGAGCTCCGAAAGGGATGAATGAAGGGGCTGAGATTGCCTATGGCGGCGCCGAAGGCTGGGTCGTTCATTGAGGAAAAAAATATGAAAAAATTGGTTGTGGTAATGATTTTTGCAGCCGTTGTGGCGGTCTGGTGCATGGCGGCCGTTGTTGTTGAAAAGCAGGGTGTTGCCGCCCCTGTCACGGTGCAGCCGGTTCTGGCCTTATACAATCAAGGTTTGAGTCTGTTGAAGGCCGGAAAGAAGGAGGAGGCGCTGGTGGCCTTCAACCGGGCCATTGACGGCGGGATGAACATGACGGAGCCGGATGCCCGGGCGATCGTGGCGTCTTCGGCTGACAACGCGGGGGGAATTCTCATGATGCAGGGCAAGTTGGAGGAGGCTGAGGCGATGTTCAAAAAGGCGCTAGCCGCCAATCCCCGCCACGCCCTGGCGTTAAACAATCTTGGCGTGGTGTACCTCAAGCAGGGGCGGGTTGACCTCGCCATGACGCAGTTTAAGGCTTCGCTCACCACGGATCCAAAACTGTCACTCCCGTACCAGAACCTTGCCGAGGCATTGATGGCGGTGGGAAATCTCAAGCTCGCCGCACAATACCTGTCCACGGCCATGCAGGTGGCTCCTGCAGATCACCAGACCCTGATTCTTCTTGCCCGGGTTTATGAATACGCCGGCAATCGGGAGATGGAGGAAAAAACCTGGAAAACCTTGGTGCAGACGACAGGGAATTCCCCCCGCTCCAAGTTGCAGTTGGGGACTTTCTACATGAGAACCGGTGCTCCTACAAAAGCCCGTCCGCTTTTTCAGGAAGTCATGAAGGCAAATCCGAAATTGTTGGATGCCCGGCTCCAGATGGTGCGCCTCGAACTCTTGCAGGGGAAGGCGGACGCCGCCGAAGCGGGATTCAGGGCGCTGCTCAAGGAATTTCCGGATGAGTCTGTGGTGAGGTGCGACCTTGCCGCGCTATTGATCCAGAAAGGGCGCTTGGACGAGGCTGAGGCATTGGCAGCGGAAGGGGCCAAACGGCAGCCCCGGGAAGCTGGAAATTGGTTTGTTCTGGGGCGTTGCCAGGAGAAGGCGGGCCGCCTAAAAGAAGCGGAGAGAAGTTATTTTGAGGCCGTGTCTCTAGATCGCCAACAGGCGGAGGCTTGGAATAACCTCGGAATTCTGGTGGCGGGACGGAATGACGCCAAGGCGGCTCTGAAGTGTTTCTTTTCGGCCTTTTTTGCGGATCCCTATAATACTGAGATTCGCTATAACCTGGGGCGCACGCTTGTAATTACCAAAACCGACCATGAGAAAGGCGTCCGCCTGGTGATGGCTGCCGCTAAGGGCAAGGGGCCTGCGGCTCAAAAAGCCCGCCAGTTTATTGTAGACTTGGAGAAAATTGCCGCCGGTGGGGATCCGGGATGGGGAGGAACCAAGCCATGAACTCAAGTAGAATTAAGCTTCACCGCAGGCTTTCCGTTCTGGTTGTCTTCACCGTTCTTGCTCTCGCCTGTCCACGGGTCATGCCGGTTTGGGCGGCTGAATCCGAGACGGAAACCAAGACCGACTCGACGACGAAAGATAATACGACCACCACGACGACGACTACAACGACGACCACGACGGAGGGTAATCGGACGACGACTCAGACGGACACGAGTACGTCGGAGAGAAACACGGGGGATTGGTCCCAAACAGGAAACAAGATCAATTTCAGTGCCGGGGGGTCTGAACAGCGCGATACGTCCATCAATACCGAGAAAACCAATGCCGGCGAAGACAACATGGGTGGGACTGACCTGGATGGTGGGAAAAAATGGAAGGAATGGGAAGGAAACGTCCTGGATGCGAGTGATTCCGCCAAGGGGGAATACGGGGAGGCCAGTTATAAGTTTTATGCCGGGGCCAGCGGGGATTTGCAGTATGGCAAGAATGGCGTCCAAGCTGCCGGTCAGGTTGGGTTCCAGGCAGAACTGGACGCATTGGCGCACTATCAGGCGGGCGATGAGGATTTAGGCGGAGGAGCCCAAGGTGAAGTCAAGTTGCAGGCGCTTTTGCAGGCCTCGGGGAAGGCGGGGGTATACATTGATTCGAAGGGGATCACCGTTGGCGCGGAGGTGAAGGCTGAGGCCATGGTGAGCATTGAGGCGTCCGTGTCCCTGAATCTCATGGTATTTGGTATTTCTACCACCGTAGTGGCCACAGCGCGGGGCCAGGCAGGGGCATCGGCCATGGCGGTTGCCACGGCGACTATCGGGTTTGATGGTAAACTGTACTTCAAGGTGGGGGCCGGGGCCACGGCGGGGTTGGGTGGTAAAATGATGTTTGAATTTGAAGTTGATCTCCAGGTGTTCATGGACAAGATGGGGATTCCTGATTTGGAAAGCCTGGTTAAGTGGTGTCAGCAATTTTCAGAAAACCCGGATCAACTGGCCGCAGATCTTGCCCAGGAGGCGGGTAAGCATTTGGGAGACCTGGCGCTGGCCGAATTGAAGGAACTTGGCAGTGAGGCGGCGGAGGGAGTTGTAAATCTGGCTGCGGATATCGGTTCGTCTCTGTCGAGCTTGCCGGGAGCCGGAACCCTTAGCTCAGGGTTGCATAGTCTGTTTTCAATCGGTGGTGGCTCGCAGAGTCCCGGTGCCTCTGGAATCGGAGGTGGCGGAGGTGGCGGAGGTGGCGGCGGAGGTGGCGGAGGTGGCGGAGGAGGCGGTAGCGGTGTGAGTGATGGCAAGGAATATAAGCGGCATGAAAAGTACAAAGAGTGGAGCAAATGAAAAGGACTTTGACGGGTAATCGTGACGGCGGGGTGATGATGGAATATGTCATCCTGGCGGTCTTGATCGCCGCTGCGGTCATTGTCGCGGTGATTACTTTTGGTCGTGCCGTGGGGGATGGTTTTTTTGTGGCAGGACAAGCCGCCACGGTTCGGGAGAAGACGGCCAAGGGAACCTTGGACACCGAACGCGTGCGGCGTGATAGTGATATTTCGACGTCCAAAGACTACCACGATTCCATGCATGAGACACAGTAGGGATGTGTGAAGCGTGAGACGTGAAGCGTGAGGAGTGAGATGAAGGGTTGGGAATTCATGAAATGCGGGAGGGATGGCTCCATTATGATGGAGACCGTGATTGCCATCCCGATTTTCATGATTTTGCTCGGGGGCATCTTGTGGATCGGGGATCTGATGGTGGCGCGGCAGAAACTGGTGATGGCGGATCGCTATTCGGTCTGGAACTACGGATGCCGCTATAATCCCGGGGGCTATGACGCAGGAACGATCCATCAGCGGTTTTTTGACTCGAGCGACTATAAAAAGCCGACGAAGGTCGAGACGGACAAGAAGGAATACGATTGGAGCCTGGAGGCCAAGGGGAATGTCCAGTTGGATATGAAAATGCCCGATTGGACCCGATTTATGTTCAATGCTGGGAGCGTGATGTTTGGTAGCGGAGCCCCGGAGGAGACGGTGGAGTTGGTCGGTCGTAGTCTGGGGGGTGGGCACATGGTGCTGATGCGAACCAAGGCCGAAGCGGATCCGGGGTATATCCGGAATAAATACGGGATTCCGGAGTCCGGGCAGGTCGCCAAGAAGTGGCGCGATATTTATGGTGAGAAGTGGCCGTATGAGTGAGAGAAGGCGAGAATGCGGAATCCAGAATCCAGAATCCAGAATCCAGAATCTGGATAGCGGGCGGCTGTTGGGATTCTTTTTGACATTGGCCTTGATATTCTACGGGGCACTGGGTCAGGCCGAGGAGTTGATTTCGGCTCGGGTGGGGACTTTGGAGAAATCGAAAAAGCTGGTTGTCCCGATTCCGCCGTTGGCGAGTATTACGGGACAGGATGACACCGGAGCGACCTGGCAGCAGACGGGAACAATGGCTGGCGCCCTGGATCGGGTGCGGGGGGATTTTCGGCAGTCGATGCGGACGGGCGGCTGGGTTTTGGATAAAACGATTGCGGTGGGGCGGGCGGTGAATCGCTCGGAGTTGGCTATTTGGACGATCCGGGGGCACCGGATCCTCCTGATGATTTGGGAAAAAGAGGCCGGGCTTTGCGGGTTTTCCTGGGGCGAGGAGAAGTAGAAGAAGTGAGCGGGGAGACCTGATGAGTGAGACGGTGAGGGTTCGGATATTTTGATGGTTGTATCGGTGGCAGGGTTTGATAAAAGGAACTTGGAAAGGAAACGTTGAGCTATGAAGAACTTTATTCCTCTGGTGTTTGCGGTATTGTTGGGGTTGGCGGCAGTGTTGGCAGTGGGGCGACTCTTGAAGGAGCGGAACAAGGCCAAGGAAAAAACAACGACCGTTGTCGCCGTGGCTCGTGATGTCGCGGCAGGAGATGTGCTGACGGCGGATTCGATCATGAAAAAGGAAGTGGCGCTTTCCGCCCGCCCGGCTCAGTCGATTTTCTGGTCGCGTGCGGAAGTGGTTGTCGGCCAGAAAGCCATGCGGTCCATCATTCAGGGGGATTATGTCTTGCTGTCCGATGTGGGATTGTCCCGGAGCATGGCGGATATCGTCGGCGAAGGCGAGTGGGCCGTGTCTCTGGCCGTGCCTCCAGGCGGTATTGCCCGGATTGTGCAACCGGGCGACGAGGTGGCGGTCATTGGCACCTTCCGGATCAAGAGCCAGGTCAAGTCAGCGGATTTGTCTGCAGCAATTCAGGAGGTGTCCAAGGAGGCCACGATGGTGCTGTTCCCCCGTGTTCGCGTTCTGGATGTCGGCGCCATGGCGAGTGCCCGTGGTGCCGAAGAGAGCGGGAGCGGGGAGATTATCCTGGCGCTTCCGCCCCAGCAGGCCCAGGTGTTGGTGGCCGCTCAGCGCAAGGCCCAACTCACGATCGCCTTGCGCCGGCCCGGTGACGAATCCGCCATCAACCGCATGGATCCCGGCATGGTTGATGAACTGACATTTGATAATTTATTGCAGGGAATGGAGTCGGTTCAATTGCCCAAGATACCGGGCGTGGTGATTGTGAAGGAAGCAGCGAAGAAATAAACATTCCGGGAAGGATAAAGCCATGAAGACAAATCGCGGTTGGATAGGATTGGGTGTGGCGTTGTTGACGTTCGCGCTGGGCGTGATCTCCGTGCGTGCGGCCAATGCCGAGCAGGTGTCGGTGACGGTCGGCAAGATGGAAACCATCAATGTCGCTTTCCCGATACAGGGGTTCCGTGTCGCGGATCAGACTGTGGCCAAGGTCGAACAGCAGGGTTCCCAGCAACTGCGGGTCATGGGCGGAAAGGCCGGAACGACCGATCTTCAGGTGACGGGCGATGAGAATATCTCGGCGTTGTTCACCATCACCGTGGTTGAAAACGTCAATGCCGTTCTGGCCGCCGTGAAGCGCGACCTGGATTCCGTTCCCGAGGTGGACATTTCCATCAATCTGGGGCGCGTAGTGATCAAGGGTGAAATCAGCAGCATCGAGCACTGGAAATACCTCCAGAAGGTGATCGCCCTTTACAAGGATTCGGTGGCAAACCTGGTGACTTTCCAGCCGACTCCCGAGGTGATGATGTCGCTCAAGAAGTCATTTGAAAAGGCAGGGCTGAAGGTTCAGGACGATGCCGATACAGCGACTCCCGGCCCCGGCGTTCTCAGTGTGAAATTTTCCGGCAATAACATCTTTGTTTCTGGAAGTCTCTACAGCCAACGGGACAAGGACCGGATTATGCAGATTGTGGAGGCCCAGAACTGGCTGACTGTCAAGGCCGCCAAGGAAGGTTCGGAAGATTCACGCGTCCGGGCCGTGATTGACCTGACCGTGGTTCCCACCATGTTGGAGCTGGATGTCATGTTTGTGGGGGTTTCCGAGAGCGAGGAAAAAATCATTGGGGTTAACCTGGTCAAGGCGGGGCTGGTGGTATTGGATTCCACCTCTACGGCATTCCAGGGAAAATTTGGCGAAAAGGATTCTTCGGGATTGACGGGAACCTATACGATTAATAGCGGCCTGCAGGGGGCGCTGAAGTTTTTTGCCGGCAGCGGCCCGGGGCGTTTCCAGTCGGCGGGTCACATGACCTTCAAGAATGATTCCCCGGAATGGCGGAACTTCCAGAGTGGCGGCAACCTGAAGGTGCGTACCGCCACCCGGGATGTGGTCGGATTGACGGATATTCCCTACGGGTTGATCATGAAGGTCAGGGGTGGGCTTCTGGATCCGCAGACGGCGGCCGTGGATCTGAATCTCGAACTCAGTTATCCCATACCGGTGGGGAGCGATTATGACGTTAAGAAAAACAGCATTGAAACCACCATCAACTGCCCTATCGGGCAGACGATGGTATTGGGCGGCATGAAGAGTCTTGTCGAGCAGTCCAGCAATGAGGGAGTGCCCTTCCTCCGGAGTATTCCGGTGGTTTCCTTCTTCTTTTCAGAGAAGAACACGATGCTTCAGAACAGCAAGGTGTTGATTCTGGTCAGTCCCCAGATTGTCGGGGCCACGACCCCGTCCCGTCCTGTATCCGAGGACACAGCGCCTGCGCTCAAGGAATCCTCCACTCCGGTGGATCAGGCGACGAAACAGAAACGCGGCCGACGATTCTTTTTCTTTTAAATCCCATGCCCTTCCTTACCATTCTATCGCCGGACGCCGGAGCCCCGGAGCGGATTGTTTCGCTCAATCCGGCGGTTGAAACCACAGTTGGCCGGGCTCAAGAGAACACGGTGATGCTGAGCGACACCAAGGTGTCGCGCCTGCATCTCGTGCTGGCCTGCTCCGGAAACGTTGTGACGGCGACCGACCGGGGTAGCACCTTTGGGACGTTGTTGAATGGACAGAAATTGTCCGGGGCCGCACCCTTGAAAAATGACGATCGGCTGACGATCGGCGGGTTTACGCTGGTATTCAGCGCGGAGGATCCGGCGAAGGGCAAGGGGGTGGGAGGGGCGAAGAAGCCGGGCGGGAACAAGGATGAGGCGGGCGATATCGTCATGGATCCCGCCTTCATGGCCATGGCGATGCTCTATACCGAAGAGATGATGGGGATGAAGAAGCGGATCCATGAGCAGGTTCTGTTCAAGCTTAACCTCCCCGAGATCGCCACCAAGCAGATCGAGGACGAGGAAATGCGCGCCAAGCTGGAGGTGGCCCTGGATCAGGTGTTGCGCGAGGTGCGTCATGAACTGCCCCGGGATATGGCGATTGATGTGCTTCGGCAGGCGCTGTTGGATGAACTGATCGGATTCGGCCCCATCACGCCGATGTTGAGGGATCCGTCGGTGGATGAAGTGATGGTCAATGGACCGGATCGCATTTTTATTGAGCGCAAGGGTCGGTTGTACGAGACCGGCATGAAGTTTTTCGACAACCGGCACCTGATCACCATTATCCAGCGTATTGTCGAGCCGCTCGGCCGCCATGTGGATGAGGCGAGTCCGATGGTGGATGCCCGCCTTCCGGATGGCTCGCGTGTGAATGCCGTGATTCAGCCCCTGGCACTGGATGGACCCTCCGTGACGGTTCGGAAATTTTCGAAGAAAAAACTGACGACGGATGATTTGATCGCCTTCGGGAGCATGACGCAGGATATCGCCACCTTCCTGGAGGAGGCCGTGCGGGCCCGTCAGAACATGCTGGTATCGGGCGGAACCGGATCGGGTAAAACCACCCTGCTGAATGTGTTGTCCCAATTCATTCCGAGGGGGGAACGGTTGGTCACCATTGAGGATTCCGCGGAACTGAAGCTGGATCACCGGAATAAGGTTCGTCTGGAGGCGCGGCCGGCCAACATTGAGGGCCGTGGCCGGGTGGCGATTCGCGACCTGGTGATCAATGCATTGCGTATGCGGCCGGATCGGATTGTGGTCGGCGAATGTCGAGGCCCCGAGGCGCTCGACATGCTTCAGGCCATGAATACCGGCCATGATGGTTCACTGACTACGGTACATGCCAACAATCCGCGCGATTCGTTGTCCCGTCTTGAAAATATGGTCATGATGGCGGGGTTTGAATTGCCGTCGTCGGCGATCCGTGAACAAATCGCATCGGCGGTGAATCTGATTGTCCAGCAGAACCGTCTGGTTGACGGAAGCCGCAAAGTTGTGGCGATTTCCGAGGTAACGGGACGGGAGGGAGCCACCATCCTGCTTCAGGATATTTTCGTGTTCGAGCAGAAGGGATTCTCGCCGGAAGGCAAGGTGTTGGGCCACATGGTGGCGACGGGGAACATTCCGCGGTTTATCGAGGAACTCAAGCTTAAGGGTGACCTCCGGTTGAACATGAATGTATTTGTGCC
This sequence comes from uncultured bacterium, assembly GCA_903934155.1. GTDB lineage: Bacteria > Verrucomicrobiota > Kiritimatiellia > CAIKKV01 > CAITUY01 > JAABPW01. Next base: position 9,396 of record CAIZMS010000143.1, read on the forward strand.
CAAGGCTTGATCAGGAGAAGGAGAGACGTATGGTGGATTTCCTTGCATTGATTCTGGTGTTCGTATCGGTCACTTGGATAGTCTGGGTGGTTACCCCGTTGCTGGCCCAGATCGGGCTGGAGCGGACGGCGGGACGGTATGTGAAGGTTGACGGGAAACAGCAGGGGCCCATCTACCGCTTTACCACGCCGGAGCGATTAGCCCAGTCGTGTTGGTCGGCCGCCCTATTGGGGGCGGGCATCCTGGCCTCCGTCCTGATCGCCTTCAATGTCCTGAATCCGTATATTCTGATTCCCGTTTGCCTGCTGGCCGCGTTGTTTTGTTACAACATTCCCAAGTGGTGGCTGAAGCATCTGATCAGCAAGCGGAGGCGTCTGTTTGAAATGAGGTTGACGGATCTGACCCTGGGATTGGCGAGCGGGCTGCGGGCGGGAGCGGCGCTTCCCCAGAGCCTGGAACTGGTGTCGCGCGATCTGGGTGGACCCATGACCGAGGAATTGACGCTGGTGCTGCACGAGTACCGGTTGGGAATGGATCTGCCGGAGAGTTTGAACCGGCTCTGTGAGCGGATGCCAGGTGAGGATCTCAGCCTGCTGGTGACGGCCATTCGCCTGACCATGCAGTCGGGCGGAAGTCTGGCCGAGGTGCTGGATCGGATCACGGATACGATTCGTGAGCGTACGGATTTTCAAGAGAGATTGAGAACCATGACGGCCCAGGGCCGGTTTGAGGCCATCGCCATGGCCGCCGCCCCGGCGGTTGCGTTTCTCATTCTGTTTTTCCTGGATCGACAATTGATGATGCCGCTGGTGAAGACCCAGATTGGCTGGTGCGCCATCGGAGCGGTTGTCGCCTTGGAGACAATCGGGTTTTTCGTCATCAATAAAATCGTTACGATTGACGTCTAAAGGGGGATGCTATGGATGTTGTTGTCATACAGATGCTGGTGTTCCTCGCCATCCTGTTCCTGGTGATCGGGATGAATGCGGTGATTCGCCGGGAAGATGTGACCCTTCCCGGGTCGAAACCCATTATGTTTCGGGTGTTTCACGCCGAGGTCGGTACGCTGGGCAAGATGACGGGGCCGTGGGCGGATCATACATTTCCGGTGCAGACGCGTCAGTTGAGGAATGATCTGATCGCCGGGGCACTTCCTTTGGAGTCGGCAGATGTTCGCGGGATGCAGGGATTTGCTGGTGCCGTACTGGCGGCTGTCACCTGTCTCATGATCTTTATGTTAAGCATGAACTGGGCGTACGCCTTTCTGGGGGGCATTCTGTTCGGGTTGACGGCCTGGTACTATCCGGTAGCCTGGGTCGGCCGCAAGGCCATGGAGCGTAAAAATAAAATGTCCAAGAGCATGCCCTACGCCATCGATCTGATCACGGTGGCGATGGAAGCGGGGCAGGATTTTGGTGCGGCGGTGCGTAACCTCGTTAACGATGGGCCGCACGGTCCGCTACGGGACGAGTTTGGTGTTACCCTGCGCCAGGTGGAATTGGGAAAATCCCGGATTGAGGCCCTCAAGGCGATGGCCGACCGCATCCAGTTGGATGAGTTCCGGTCGCTGGTGACATCGGTGGTTCAGAGCAGCGAGATGGGCGCCAGTATTGCGGCCACCCTGAAAATTCAGGCGGAGGAAATCCGGCGTGCCCGTTTTCACCGGGCGGAGCGGCAGGCGGCTCGGGCACCGTCCCTGATGTTGATTCCCACAGCCCTGTTCATTCTTCCGGCGGTCTTCATTATCATTGTGACGCCGATTATTCTCAGGGCGATGGATTCAGGAGTGGGTAAGTATTTTCAGGGCGGTGGAGGATGAGTATGTCGCTGAGTTTGACCATGGAAAAAGGCGAGCCGCGCGCGGCCGTTTTTGTGCTGAGGCCGGGGGAGACGATTCTGGGTCGATCGAGTTCGGCCGGAGTGAGGCTGGGATCCCCGGATATTTCGGGACAGCACGCCAAGATCACGGTCACGGGCGATGCCGCCGTGCTGGAGAATCTGAGCCGGTTTGGAACCCGTGTGGATGAGGTCGACATAACCGGGCCTTTTACGTTGGTGCCCGGACAGCGGATCGGGATCGGGAAGGCGACCGTACTGGTATTTCAAGCCGGCGCGGAAGTGCAGGCCGCTTCCTTACCCGCAGAGGCGCCGGAAACCCGGGGGACGATGATGGGCAAGGCAACTCATGCGGCCACACGCCCTTTCCCTGCAACGATGTCTGCGGGGGCGATTCACGAGGCAGCCACCGGGAAGGGCGTGCCGACCCGGGCGGCCGTGCCGGCGGCCGATGACCGGACCCGGGCGATGCCTTCCGGCGGCGCTGAGGCCGAGCCGATGTCGCGCCCTGACTGGACCACCGAAGTCGGGGCGGAGGGCGAGACTCGCGCCATGCAGACGCGTGCCGCCGCACCGGAAGAAATTGAATTTCTCAAGGTGACCGAGCAGAAAAAAGTCAAAAACCGCATCATCTTGGGACTGGCGGTGGCTATTCCGTTGTTGCTGCTGGTGATTATTTTCAGACCCAGAACGCCGCCTCCTGAAAAGGAATTCGAATGGCCCCGAAACGAAGCCGGGGACTATCTGGATGGGTATGAATCGTCGCCCAGCGGTGGAATAAAGGAGGGGGGCTATGACCTGTGTTACCCCGCCACACCCGGATTCAAGAAACGCTCCATCGCCGGGGGGGTGGTCATGGAGTCGCTCATCGGGCGCGATCGGAATATTCCAATGAGGGTTTACCTTCAGGAAGAACTGGATAAGAAATTCGCCGGGATGAGCCGTACCGCCTTTGTTGAGGACTGGATCCAGCAGATGACCGCCAGTGGGGGCCGGTGGAATTTTGACAGACCCTCGCCTGTGGCTGTTTTTCAGGGGAAGGAGAATGGGATTCCCGGCATCCGCATGACCTATCAGCGTGACGGGGATGGCACCTGGTTCGGGGTCGCTACCGTGACCCGTCACGGAATCCGGCGAATCACGATCCGGGCCGAGGCGCCTGCCACGGAACGGGCCCGCGCGGAGCGAATCCTGTCCGCTCAGTTTTTCAGGCCTTCCCTGGATTTTCTGCGGGCCTACTGGGAGCCGACGCTTGAATTGCAAAAAGGGGTGGAAGCGGACGTCCTGCGTCAGGTTCGACAAGAACTGGATCGGATGGCTCCGGCGACATGGATTCAAACCGAAGCCCTCCTGACCGGCCTGCTTACCAAGGTCGTGGGCGCGGGAAACTCCGAAGTTGAATCCGATGCGGTGGGGATGCTGGCCCGGTTGCGCGAGCGGGAAGCACTGTGGTTCAACAGTCAGCAACTGGCGTTCGATGCGGCAATCATGCAGGGGAGTCCCGGGAAGGCTCGGAAAATCGCTGAATTTACAAAGGGAATTTTCTCAAATCCAGAGGATCAGCGTTACTACACCGTGCGAAAATGGAAAGTGGAGTTTTAACCACCATGCTTATTCGATTGGAACACAACGGCAGGATCGTTCAGGAAATCAAGTCCGAGGAGATCTCCGGTGAACTCACCATCGGGCGTAGTCACACCTGCACCTGGCCGGTTCCCAAGGAGGATACCGTGGCCAGTTCTCGGCACGCCTGCCTGTTTCTCAAGGGGCGGGCACTCTGGCTGAAGGATTTGGAAAGCACCAACGGGACCTTTTTCCAGGGTAAAAAAATTGAAAAGAGGAAACTGGGTCTGGGCGACAAGATCGGCATCGGAAATTGCACCCTGTGCGTGGAGGCCGACAAGACCGAGGGCGGTAAGGCGGTTTCCGAACTGATGGTGTTGACGGGGAAGACGCGGGGTCAGAAGAAACCCCTGAACCCACCTTCTTTTGTTATCGGATCCGATCCCTCCTCCTCCCTGGTGTTTCTCGATATGCTGGTCTCCCGCAAACATGCCGAGATCACCATCAAGGAAGACAATAGTTGCTGGATCCGTGACCTGGGCAGCAAGAACGGGACCTCTGTGAACGGGTTGGCGCTTCGTGACGACAAGGAGCGCCTGCTCAAGGATGGCGATCGGATTGCCATTTCGCATCTGGAGATGGAATTCCATGACGGGGCCGTGAAGCGATCCAACAAGCAGGCGATGCTTCGTATGGGAATTCTGGGGGCGACCTTCGTGCTGGCGCTGGCGGCGTTTTGGACCTATCAGAGTCTGAGATCACCCGCCGAGGCCTTTGTTCGCAAAGCCCGCCGCCTTGCGGCCGAACAAGAGTTTACGACGGCTTCGGCTGAGTTGGAGAAGGCCGTTAATGCCCGGCATTCCGCATCCTGCCAGGTGGCCATCGAGGATTTGCGGCGGCTATTGGGGATTTGGGAGACAACCGTCGGGCTTTGGACGGGCGCGCAGCGATCCCTGACGCAAGGGAAATGGACGCAGGCCTCGCGCGATTTGGGAATGCTGCAGGCCGCCCGGAAGGAGGCCTGGGAATGGAACGACAAGGCTCCGCTGGAGAAGGAAAATGCGCTGCGGGCCAAATTGATGCTGGATGCGCTGTTGCATGCGGAATCCTCGATTGTCCGCGAGGATGTCGGCTATGACGAGCTTTCGGAGGATAATACCGCCGTGAAAAAGGCGTTGGCGGTTGTGAGTGCCGACACGCCCGCCAGCCTGGTCCGGTTGAAGTCGGATTTGGATTCGATGCAACGCCGGCAGGAGATTTTGTTGGATGAGGGGAGTGGACTGGAGAAGGCCTTGAACCGCCTGAAGGAGACCTATCCTCCGTATCACGAGATTGTCAATGCGGTGGGGAAAGCCCGGAAAAGCTCAGAGGGTGCCTTGAAGCGGCGGGCGGAAGTTCTCTTTGAGCCCATCCAGGCGTTGTGGAAAAGCTTCACCAAGTTGAATGAGGCGGCTCAGTTGGCGCGGGAAATGGAATTTTCAAAGGCCATGGGAATGGAGTTGCTATTGCCGCCGGTGGACGCCTGCTCGCTGGATCTGCGTGTGTCGCAGGCCCGGTTGAATCTCGACAGGGTTTTTCTGAACCTGAAAAGCAAGGCCGGGCAGATGTCGTTTCTGTTCAGTGAGATTGAGAAACGGGTTGGACGGGAAGGCGACTCCGAGGTGATTCAAGCCTTTCTGGATCCTCTGCTCATGGAGAAGGTGTTGTCGTGTGATTCGTTGTCGTTGCCGCTGCCCAAGCGAAGTCGCCGGGACGCGGCGGGAGAGTATGACCGGGTGTTGGGAGTGGAGGAGTTTTACACGCACCTGAGCGCCATGCCGGAGCAGGCCGACCAGTCGATGCTGTCGGATTTACCGTTTGTTTCGCTTCTGACGCAGGCTCGGGAAGCTCTGCAGAAGATTGAGACCCTCAAGCGGTTTCTGAATCAGCCCGACAACCAGTGGTTGGCGGGCGGGAAGGTCGGGCAACAAATGAAGCGTCTGGACGCCATTCTGGCCCGGCGCGATGCGATTGTGAAGGATATGACGGGGCGGGCTGAATCAGGTTCCGGACGTCAGTCACTGATAGCCGGTGGCATTGTGGCCCGGCTGACGACCGTGCCCGGGACCGTGACCTTGAAGGGGCTGAAGCCGGAGGACTGGGTTGCCGCCGAACTGAAACGATTGCGTGCTGACCTGATGCGGCTCAACAGCGAATACACCATGGCTAATGCCGCGCGCCAGATTGAGATCCGCAGTGAAATCCTCAAGAGTGGTCTCCCGGGCGATCCCATGGTCCGCCGTATGTGGTCCATGAAAGACGCCGCTTCCCAGGAACGTTAGGCGCGAAGCAGTTGGGTTTCAGCAGTAATTGACATTCGTTCCAGCATAGTATACTGTACTTTCCTGCCGGTGAGTCCCCGTAAGTCTCCGCTGGAAGCCCCCCTGAAAGTAGTTATGCATCGTACCGACCTGATTCGAAATGTTGCCATTGTGGCCCATGTTGACCACGGCAAGACCACCCTCGTGGATAAACTCTTCAAGCAGAGCGGCATGTTCCGCGATAACCAGGCGGTTGCCGAGCGATTGATGGACTCCATGGATCTCGAGCGCGAGCGGGGGATTACCATTGCCTCCAAAAACGGATCCTTCCTGTACGGTGACCATACCATCAATATCATTGATACGCCCGGGCATGCCGATTTTGGCGGACAAGTTGAGCGGGTGCTACATATGGCGGACGGGGCCTTGCTGTTGGTGGATGCGCAAGAGGGCCCCATGCCCCAGACGTTTTTCGTGTTGAAGAAGGTATTGGCTCGCAACATTCCCGTGATTGTGGTGGTGAACAAGATCGACAAGCCTGCGGCGCGGATCGACTGGGTGGTCAATCAGGTGTTCGACCTGTTCGTGAAGTTGAATGCCCACGATGCGGCCCTCGATTTCCACACGATCTATGCGTCGGCAATCGGCGGGTTTGCTTCCGCGGATGCCCATAAGCCGGGAACCGATATGCGTCCCATTCTGGATGCGATCATCAAGTATATTCCCATGCCGGGCGGTGATTCCAACGCGCCTCTCCAGTTGCAGGTCAGTTCCATTGACCATTCGCCGTTCATGGGGCGGCTCGGCATCGGCAAGATCACATCCGGATCGATCAAGGTCGGTATGCCCGTGGTGGTGGCTAATATGGGCGGAAAATTGGTTCCGACGCGCATTACCAAACTGTATCGCTTCAACTGCAATCAGAAGGTGGAGACTGAAGAGGCGGGATTGGGCGAGGTTGTTGCCGTGGCAGGGCTGGATTCGGTGGCCATTGGCGATACCTATACTGACCCCGAGGTTCCCCGTCCGGTCGCCTCGATTCCGGTCGATCCGCCCACACTCTCCATGAATTTCATTCCCAACAATTCCCCGTTTGCCGGGACCGAGGGGACGTTTGTGACCTCGATCCATGTGGCCGACCGGCTGAAGCGGGAAGCCTTGTATGATGTGGCGCTTGAAATCGAAACACTGGCGGATGGATCCGGGCACAAGGTGTCGGGCCGTGGCGAACTGCACCTGTCGATCCTGATCGAGAAGATGCGCCGTGAAGGATATGAATTTCAAGTCAGCTGTCCCCAGGTCATTTACCGGAATGAGGACGGCAAGACGCTGGAGCCCTATGAGGAGCTGACCATCGATGTGGCCGAGCAATATATGGGCACGGTGATTGAGAAGCTTGGGGCGCGAAAAGGAATCATGCAGGAGATGGAGAAGGGAACCGGGATGTCCCGGCTCAAGTACCGGATTCCTACGAGGGGGCTGCTCGGATTCAAATCCGAGTTCATGTCGGATACCAAGGGGATGGGGGTGTTGACCTACATTTTCCTGGAATACGGGCCTTTTGCCGGGGAAATGCGGAAACGGAGAAACGGGGTGTTGGTCTCCATGGATACCTGCTCCACCGTTTCCTTTGCACTCTTCAATCTGCAGAAGCGCGGCAAGATGTTCATGGGGCCGGGGATCCGGGTTCAAAAGGGACAGATTGTCGGGGAACATTGTCGCGACAACGATTTGGTTGTCAATCCAGCCAAGGGGAAACAGCTTACCAACATGCGTGCGGCCGGTTCGGATGAGAATATCATTTTGACGCCGCCGACCCTGATGAGCCTTGAAGATTGCATTGCCTACATCAACGAGGATGAACTCGTTGAGGTAACGCCCAAGACGGTGCGGTTGCGGAAAGATCCCCGGGTTCGTAGCAAGGCGGCCTAGCGGGATGAGACGAGCGTCCTGACGCTTTGAATTGAGGCGATTGCCAGCCTGACGGGTTCTGGTAGGATGGGATCAACCTAAAAGGAGTATCGCATGAAACTGGGACAATGGGTTGGTGGAGTGGTGTCTGTTCTGGCGGGAATCGGCATGATGGCCGCAGCGGTCGGGTGTGCGGGGATTCCCAAGGGGACAAAAGAGGATGTCAGCCTCGGGGCGACGGTCACCGTTCACGCCACCGGCGCCGGGATCATCAAGGCGGATACGGAGAAAACCACATTCAAAATCAAGTGTTCCTTGTGCGGATACGAGTCGGAGGCCATCACCATCGACACGCCCGCTATGGGGAAGCCGCATGTGTTGAAGTGGGTCTGCCCGAAATGCGGGCACAAGCAGACGATTACCGTTCAAGTGAATTGAGCGGGGAGCAACGGGAATCCCTATTTGATAAACAACGCTTCACTATTGATTCTGGCTCCGATTCGCGGCGTGACAGACGTTGTTTACCGGGAGGCGCAGGCTTGCTGCTTTGGCGGATTTGATTACGCGGTGGCTCCGTTTTTTCAGCTCCGGCAGGGGCACCCGTTGCGGGTGGGTGAACTGGGGCAGGTGGCTCTTGAAAACAATCGAGCCTTGCGCACGATTCCTCAGGTGCTGACCCATCATCCGGCAACCTTTTCAGCCGCCTTGCAGGAATTGAGCGCGGCAGGTCACGCGGAGGTGAATTGGAACCTCGGATGTCCTTATCCGACGACGGCGGGGCGGGGGCGGGGCGCCGGGTTACTTCCGCATGCGGATCGTATCGACGCGATTCTTGCTGAAGTCATGAACGGGGCGCCTGTCCGGCTTTCTGTTAAAATGAGGCTGGGTTACCACGACCCCGATGAATTCCGGGCGGTAATGGATGTGCTGAACCGGTATCCCCTGTCGGAGGTGATCCTGCATGCTCGTACGGCTGACCAGATGGTTGACGGCGTGGTGGATATTGCCCGGGCGGCCCAGGCTCTTGCCTTGTGTCGGCATCCGTTTGTTTTCAACGGGGACATCGCCGGGATGGATTGTTTTTTAGATCTGTGCCGGCAACTTCCCCAAACCGCTGGGTGGATGATCGGGCGGGCTGCTTTGCGAAACCCTTTTCTTCCCGCCCTGATCAAGGGAATGCCTTTTCCGGAACCTGAGGCTCGCCGTGAGAAGCTCCTCAAGTTTCATGGCATGTTGTTTGAAGGCTATGGACAGTGGTTGAGTGGGGACCGGCACCGAATGGACAAGATGGGGGAACAGTGGGATTACCTGGCGCAGGCGTTTTTGGATTCACAGGCCATTATTTCCCGCATTCGTCGCAGTCATTCCGGTAATTATGAGGTGGCGGTGAGATGGGCGTTCGACCAGCCTCTGGTGTAGCGGGTGCATCGGGATACATCGGGAGACAATGACGAATCCGCTTTACAGGCATCGGCTCCGCGTTACACTTACCGCATTTACTACGGAAGGGGCGGAAGAAGATGGAAAAGCCTCATTTGATTTCCTGTCGGCATTCGCCGGGCTTTACGCTCGTGGAGATTATGATCGTTGCCGCCATCATCGGTATTCTTGCCGCCCTTGCGCTCCCCAGTTTTCAAAAAGCCAGGATTAACTCCCAGAACAGCGCCTTCAAGAATGATTTGAGGATTATTGAGGGCGCTATAAATGCGTATATCCTGGATAAGAAGGGCTATCCTGCCGATGTGAATGAAAAGATCATTCCTCCGGAACTGGCCCCGTACCTCAAGAACATGGACTGGTCGAAGCCCACGCCTATTGGAGGCTACTGGGATTACGACTACAACTGGGGCATGACCTGCGGCATCGGGGTGCTGGGGGCATCCAGAACGGCGGCCGAGATGGCCGAGCTCGGGAACTTCGTTCAGTTCGGGGGGCAATACATCCTGGTCATTGTCCCGTAGTCCGGCGCGGGGTTTTATCTTGCCCCCCATCGTGCTCGTGCCCTATCATCTGGACTCATTTCCAGCTTGCCCCGGTAGCTCAGTTGGACAGAGCAACGGTTTCCTAAACCGTAGGTCGCGCGTTCGAGCCGCGCCCGGGGTGCCATTCAACAATATCAGCGATACACTTCCCGGCGGTGACCGATGCGGATCACGATAACCAGAAGCTCGTTGTTTCTGATTGTGTACACAATGCGCCAGTCACCTACGCGGACACGGAAGAGGTCATCCTCGCCACTCATCTTTACTACGCCGGAGTGCCTTGGATCGTTTTCAAGAAGGCGCATGGCGCGGATCATCCGGCCGCGTTGCCCCTCGTCCATTTTGTCCAAGGTCTTTTGCGCGTCACGTAGGAGCGTAACCGCGTAACTCATTTGCGCGTGCTCCGCGTGCGGACATATTCGTTAAGAGTGATTGCCCCGGATTGATCATGTTCATAGTCCCGTAATGCTTTACGGGCTGTCCGGACATCCTCCGTATCCTCCATTTTCTGCAACCACTCCAGGTCTTCAAACGACACCAGAGCCGCTACAGATTTGCCCCGCCTTGAAAAGATTACGCGCTCACCCCCATACGATACCCGGTTAATGGCATCCGCCAGATTGTTGCGCGCCTCTGCGATGGTTAAGGTTGTCATGGCATTGCTTCCTCTTTATTGTCCATAATGTACAAAACGGCGCTTTTCGAGTCAAGTCTGGCTTTGGCTCAAAATCCCGGAAGCGGGGAGGAGTCTTCCTTGGCTTGTCGGGCTTTTTCAATTTCCGCCTGGTGATCGTAGGCCGTGAGGAAGGCGGCGGAAAAGAGGACAAGACTGGACGTTGTGCTTACAGCATAAGCTTTTGGCGACTGCCAGGCGGTGTCGGTTGACAGGGTGGTGATTTTCTTAATTTTATTTTTCAACACTTGGATCTCGCTGTTTTTCGCCGCAATGGAATTGAGAAGATTCTGACGATCCAAGGCTTCCTTTTCGGCTTTCCGTTTATCGAGTCCTGCTGACTGTTCGATGGTAATCCTTTTTTTTGCGGTCGAGCTATTCAAAGTTCTTTTGGGATCCGGAAGCAGTTTCTCGTTCACGGGGGGTGGGGTGATCAGGGTGATGGGGATCCATTCGGGGGCGACGGAGTTGAGTAACCCTTCAATCTTGCTCGGGGTCATGCGGTTGGTTGTGGTATTGGTCAATTTGAAGCCAATGTATTCAGCGATCCTGGCGCCACTCTCGTTTCGTAGAAAGCGGATCGTAATCTGGACGCCGCCTTTTTCGTATTTCCGCTCCGCAGCCCAGAAACCTTGTCCGCCAATTTCCGTGTATTTTGAGCCATACCGTTCATCGCATTGATCCGGAGTATCGCCCAGGCGGGCGAAGACGGAGGGGACGATGAAGAGGATCGCGACGAGGAAGATCAGGCGAAGGTAAGGATTCATGGGTCAGGCTCCTGGTGAAGGGAATTCAAACACTTTGACCCCGCAGGGGCCGAGGGTGAACGGGAAGGTTGGCTCCAGAAAGGTCTGAATTTCGCCGGTCAGTGCTTCTTTAGCCGAGACGGGGAACGAGAGATCATTCCTGGAAAGGGTGATGGTCACGGTCTGGGGATGGTAGATGTCGAGGTTGGCGATGAGCAGAAACGCGCCTCCCTTGTTGGTAAGATCTCGGCGGAAGGCAGCTAGCACGGCCTCATGCCCGTTATCCACGAACACCAGGTTTCCGCTTTGCTTGAAAACGTCATGGAGGGCAAGGAGGGCATTGATGCGGGCAAAAAAGGCCTGGTATTCGGGCTTGGGTGTGAGATCCAGTTTCGAGGCTTTTCCGATGAACGGAATGCGCTCTTGGACGCCCGCCTCCACTCCCTGAACCAGGCCTGTTTGGCCGAGGGTATAAAGGGCGCAGATGGCGTAACGGGGAAGGGCGGAACTTTCGGATCCGAAAAGCTGGGTCGGAACCCCGGTGTCATGGGTGGTGATGGCGCACAGGTGGCGAAGCCGGCTTGAAACGGTGTGAAGGTAATGGATGTAGTGGCGTAACTGGGGGCCGAATGGATATTCCCAGCTGTTGGCCAGCAGCAGGTTGATGCCCCATTCGGGAACCGTCTTCTCCAGCGTCAACTCATCGGTAAAATATTCCCCGAAGATACCCAGATCCGGGAATTTTTGCCGGAGGTCCGCGCTGAGGTCGGCGACAAAATCGGTATTGCTGCTGTGAAGATTGTCGAATCGGACCATGCCGCCGGTGTAGGCGGCGTAATTGGACCAGAATGCGGCGTACTGTTTCATGTAGTCGGCGACATCACGCCGGACAAATGTGCTGGGGTGATCGTACTGAAGGGGGACAAGGTCTTCCCATCGGATCCAGTTCTGCATGTGCCAGCAACCGGCGCGCTTGAAGCCGTCCGGCTCGCTGTCGTCGGGAACAATCCAATCCGGGCGGGACTGAACAATCTGGCTATCGGCGGACACATGATTCAACACCAGGTCGAGGCAGAGTCGGAGCCCGTGCCGGCGGCAGGTCTCGACGAAATCTTCAAACTGGTCAAGCGTACTGCGGGGGTCGGAAAGATCCCGGTAGCGGGCATCCACGTCGAACAGGTTTGAGGAGGCGTAGGGGCTGTCAGAAAATCCCATCTGTGAAACCGGAAGCAGGTGAAGCGCGTCAAAGCCCATGGTGGCGATATCCGGCAGGAGCCGCTTCCAGTCGGAGATGGTGCCTGAGGCGCTGGGGATGAGGGTGTAAAGCCGGACGGTTCGCAGGGAGGGGGGGTCAACCATGACATAGGAGTGAGGGACCCGATCCCAGCACCATTGATCGCCGCCGTCGAAGGAATACTTGATGCGGAAGCGATAGAGTCCGCAGCGCGGAATGGTGTGAGTGAGCTGGAAGGTGCGTTCATCGGTGGAGGTGAAGGGGATATCACGCCAGTCTCCCGGTCCGGTCTCGCCGATATCGGTATGTAGGACGACTTGGGGCGGGTGGGCGTTATGGGTGTTCAGGGTGATGGTGAGGTCAAGCGGTTGATCGCGGAAAAGACGGAAGAAGTTCTTCTTCCCGAAAGGAAACGATCGCTGGACAATTCCGGCCTCTCCCGTTGGGAGAGTGTGAGTGGGTAAATGGGGAATGGGCAGGCGCTGAAGAGTCATTCGTTATCCTTTGAGGGAAAATGCATGGTTCGGATTATGAGAAA
>CAIZMS010000144.1 GCA_903934155.1 uncultured bacterium
GCTCGGCCTGGCGGCGCTCCCGCTCTCCTACCTCGTCCAGCCCGCCGACTGGCGGCAGACGCTGGGGCTGGGCGGCTATTGCCTCGACGTTCTCAACGGGTTTGAGGGGGCGACGCATCCCGCGCGGGTCCAGCCGGCCTTCTGGGCGGTGATGGCCGCCTGCCTGCTGATCGGCGCTTTGTTGTGTGCCTGGCGGTGGCGCGGGCCCAAACAACCATAGGACAGGAGACGGGGATGAAGACGGGGATCAAGACGGGGATCAAGACGGGCGTGACTAAAACAACCATAGGACAGGAGACAGGGATGAAGACGGGGATCAAGACGGGCGTCATCAGCATGATTGCATTGGCCGTGTTTTCCGGTCCGGGCCCGGTGCGGGCGGCGGGCGGGGAGGGTGCGGCGGAACTGGCCTGGGATCCCGCGACCGGGGTCCAGGTCCGCACCCCGAAGGTGCTTGTACGCTGGGATCAAAACGACCAGCTGGCCGCGCCGGTACTGAAGTTCGCCAAGGGCGAAACTCTGCCGCTGAAAAACCCGCATGTGACCCGGCTGGCGGCCCATCACTTGCGCCTGGCCTACGAGGTGGCGACACCGGATGGCGTAGCGCTGAAGGTGACGCGTGAGTTGACGCTGAGCCGCCGCGCGGGTGAGAGCGAACTGGTGGAAGCCTTCGAGCTTTCCCCGGCCAAACCGATCACGATCGATTTGGAAATCCAGCGTCCCTTCACCATCGCAGACGTCAAGGCCAGCGCGGCCGCGTCGGCGGTCTGTCCGCTGTACAACGGGTGGGCCCGGCCCTCTTCCCTTTCCGGGGCGCCCCTGGCGGTCGAGTACCGGATGGGAAATTTCGACTGCGGGTACAAGCCGGAAGCGGGCGGCTTTTGCTATGACGGCCCTGTCATACCCTGTAGCCATCCGGCAATGACGCCGCATGTGTCCCGGCTCTCGCTGCCGGTGGTGCAGCTCGATGGGGCGGGGGCCTGGCGCGCGGCGCTGATGAGCGATTGCCGTTTCAGTTCGCTGTTCAGCATGACCGCCACCAATAACGGGACGGTGCAGGGCGTGGTCCGCTACACCTACGCGGGCGTCAAGGTGCCATTGGCAGGGATCGAGCGGCGTCACTTCGGATTGTGGCTGGCGCCGCCCCCCGCGCCGGACGAGCCGTTCGGCAAGTCGCTGGATGCCTTTTACCGGCTGATGCTGCCCGAGGTGCCGCCGGGACCGAAGTGGATCCATGACGTGGCCATGACCTATTACGATTATTTTGAACGGGAAGGCAAAGGCTGGGAGGAGGACATCCACGCGCTGGCGCAAATGATCAAGCCGGAGGAGCGGAGCAGGGTGGCGGTCTGCTTTCACGGCTGGTACGAGTCGATCGGCGGGTACAACTACGACGATGCCACAGGCAAGATGAAGAGCGAGTGGAAGGCAAAAGTCAAGAAACATCCGCTGACGCTGCAGGAGATGAAACGCCGGTTGCGTTTGGCCAAGGATCTCGGCTTTCGTGTCATACTGTATTTCGCCGATGGCCTGCATCAGGATCCCGGGGCGCCATTTCCGGAGTGCCAGCGTCCCGAGTGGCTGCTCAAGGGCGAAAATGGTCAACCCGTCGGTGGTTGGGTCGGGCCGGATTGCTGGGCACGCACCCTGGTGCGCAATCCGACGCATCCCGAGGTGGTCCGTTTTTATACTCGCTACATGGCGGCCCTGTTGGAGAACTTCAAGGACGAGATCGACGGCTTGGTGTGGGACGAAACCCATCCGATCACGATGGGGATGATCCAGCGTGAGCCCGCCCCGGCATATTGCGACCGGGCCATGCTGGATTTGGTCGGCTCGTTGCGTCGTCAGGTGCATGCGGTCAGCCCGGAAAAGGTCTTCATGATCGCCGATGCGACGGGAATGATTGGCTCCATGTCCTACGCGATGGTGGCTGACGGCCAGTTTCAAGACACCGAATGCCGTCCGGACACTTGGTCCTACCAGTTCTTCCCGTGCTGGCGGAATGTGAATTGGAATTGCTGCTGGGGTTCCATGGGGGGGCTATTGCCCTGGATCCAGTGGAGCGCGGAGAGGCTGGGCGCGCCGGTGGCGATTTCCGCTTACTGGGGCGGGCCTTCGGTGTTTGACAAGAACCCCCAATACCGCGATGAGATTCTGAGGCTTTTCCGCCAGCATTCGGCGATGAAGCGGGTTCGCTACTTCAGCGAGGATCCGGTCAAGATGCAGGCCGACTCCCCTCATCCGCCGGTGCTGCCGAGCGATCCAATCCCCACGCCGGCCGCCGGGGAGTTCAACTGGACCCGGGCCGGGGCGACGGCGACCGCCTCCTCCGCCTATGACAAGGACGGGGCCCAGTGCGGACCGATGGGGTTGATCGATGGCTTGTATGGCGTCACCAACTGGTTGAAGGGGCACGGTTGGGCGAGTCAGCAGGATCAAAAGTTGCCGCAGTGGGTCGAGATCAGTTTTCCCCAGCCGCGCACCCTTTCGCGCTTTCAGGTCTTCAACTATGCGCCCCCCGGCTTCAGCATTTATTACGGGGGGTATACCGTGAGCCAGTACGGCGTGCGTCAATATGACATTGAGGTCTGGGATGAATCGGCCCGTGCATGGAAGCGGGTGGTGGAGGAGCGTCTGGGGCGCGTCATGTCAATACGGGTGCATCAATTGGCGCAACCGGTGACCACCAGCAAGTTCCGCCTGACGGTCCATGCCGCCGGGCCGGATGGGCTGGCGCGCCTCCTGCAAGTGGAAGCCTGGGGTCCGGCCTCGCCGGCTTCGCAGGCGGGGAGGTAGGCATGAAACGTTTTATCAGGACAAGCATGGTGCTGGGTGTGTTGGTCGGTCTTGCGCTGCCGGGCCGCGGACAGGCGGCGGAGGCGGAGCGCAATGCCTGGACCGTGGCCTCGCCGGATGGAGCCGTGGTGGCGCAGGTGAAGGCCTCGGCCGGATGGCAGCTGACGGTGCGCCGGGATACGCATGAAGTGCTTTTGCCTTCCCCGGTGGGGATTACCCTCAAGCAGGGCGGGGCCATGCCCGGCCCGCTTCAGGTGATCGGCACGAGAAGGACCGTGATTGATGAGACCTACGCGATGCCGGTGGGGAAACGCAGCCCGTGTCGCAACCATGCCAATGAGTTGACCCTGGATTTTGGCGAAGGCCGCAACGTCAGGTTCAGCCTGATCCTCCGGGCCTACAACGAGGGGGTAGCCTACCGTTACCGCATTGAAGGCTCGGGCGAGGAGACGGTAATGGGTGAAGCCTCGGCTTTTCGCATCCCGGCGGATTCGAAGATTTGGTGTGGCAAGTATGTCAACCATTATCAGGCATTTTACGGCGGGGCCAAGAAGATTGGTGAGCTGACGTATCCCGTGCAGGTTCCGATGTTGTTCCAGTCGCCGACAGGGTGTTGGGGGTATATCACCGAGGCGGCGGTGGATGGCGCTTATGCCGGCGCCCGGTTGAAGGTTGATGCTGCGGCGGGGCTGGTGAGTCTGGAGTTGGAAGGGCAGCCCTCGGGGAAGTTGCCGTGGGCAACGCCGTGGCGGGTAATTTTCGCCGTCAGTGACTTGGCCCAGCTCGTCGAGTCCACGCTGGTGGCCAACCTCAATCCGCCCTGTGCGATTAGCGACACCCGCTGGATCAAGCCCGGCGTGGCCGTCTTTCCGTGGTTGCCCGGCTTGGCGGCAAGTGGGGATTTTTGGAATTGCCCCGACTTAAACCGGGCCAGACAGTTCATCGATCTGGCGGCCGAATTGGGCTGGGGCTGGATCGAATTTGATAACGGAATCATCAAGGTCCGTCCCGGCCATGACGTGGAATGGACAGAGCAACTGGTGGCCTATGCCGCCAGCAAAAATGTGGCCGTCTATGGCTGGGACTGGGTCTCGGAGTTCTCCGACGCGGGGAAACGGGCCAAGTACCTCGATTGGCTGGTGGCCAAGGGGTACAAGGGGGTCAAGGTCGATTTTCTGGACAGCGATGCGCAGTCGATGTACTGCATCCGCGAGGAGATAGCGCGGGACTGTGCTGCTCGCAAGTTGCTCGTGAGCTACCATGGCGACATTACCCCGCGGGGAATGCAGCGCACCTGGCCGAACATTGCCACCCACGAGGGGGTGTCCGGTGAAGAGGAGTGGGGGTGTGGGCGGCCCATTAGTCCGATTCATAACGTCAATCTCGTCTTTACGCGCAACGTGCCAGGCTCGATGGACTATACGCCCACCTGCATCGAGTGGGATGGCAAGGGCGTTCGGCAAAGCAGCAACGCCCACGAAATGGCCTTGCCGGTGGTCTTCGAGTCCGGCTGGACCTCGATGGGGCTCAGCCCCGAAAGCGCGAGGAGTCCCGCCGGCCAAAAGGTCACGGCGTTTCTCAAAAACCTGCCGACGGCCTGGGATGACACCCGGTTCCTGGGGGGTGCGCCGGATGAGTTCGTGGTCGTGGCCCGGCGCAAGGGAGCGGATTGGTGGATCGCGGGAATCAACGCAGGGACCGCGCGCACGGTGAGACTACGGCTGGATTTCCTGAAGGCACGGCGGTTCGGGGTGTTGCCGCGCCGTTATGCCGTGCAACTGTATCATGACGACCCCGCCACCGTCGGCCAGCCGCCCGTGAAGACGCTGATCAGCGTGACGCCGCTGACGCTGGATCCCCGCCAGCCCCTGGAGGTGGCGCTGGCGGCGAACGGCGGGTTCGGCCTCGTGGTTCGCGATTCGAGGTAAGCCGGTAACCAGCTTCGCAATGGTGTCTTCCCGCCTTCGCGTCCATTCTTCACCGCCGCCCAACATCCCGCCTTGTTATAACAATCATCGTCGCGAGGGTTTTGGTGCTGCTGGGCGGTTGTGCAACACTGGAGGCACAAGTATGGCGAAAGGTGTGGAATGAAGTCTACTCTCATGCTCCGGGATTGCACACAACAACGGAGATGCTCCAGTCCTGAATCCCGATCCGTGGCTTGGCGGGTTTCCGGTCTGGTGCGTCGCCGGAAGGGGTTTATCGCATGGGGGATGGTCCTGTTGGCGTGGGCCTCCGTGGCCCAGGCGGGGACGCGTGTTCTGGTTTTGGGGAGGCCGGAAGCTTATCAGAGCGCCAGTGAGGCGGTGTTTCCCCCCTCGGCGGTCGCCTCGAACCTCTCCGCCATCCTGACAGGGGACAGCACGGTGCCCCAGCCTGTCGAGGTGCGGTGTGTGGATACGGCCCATACCAACAGCCTGCTGGACGGGTTCAAGGACTATACCCTGATGAGCTGGTTCTACTGGCCCAATACCCGGACCAACACGCTCGCGTTGCTGCGCGACAAGTGGGATTACGTGGTGATGATGGATGATCCGTATGTCCTGTCGGCGTTCCCGGAATACTGCCTCGAAGGCGTGCTCGCGATCAGCCGGGAAGCGCGCAGCGCCGGGAGCCAGCCCATCCTGGTGATGCCCTGGTCAAGCACCAACACACCGCTGGCGACCTTTGGCGAGATGGCCTACCGGGTGGGCGACGGCGCCGGGATCCCCGTCGCGCCGGCCGGTTACGCATGGAACGCCGTGGGTGAGGCGCTGCGGGATGCGGGAACCCGGCCGACGCCCCGGGGGGCTTACGTGACGGCGGCAACTGTCTACAGCCGCCTGTTCGATCGTAACGCGACCAATTCGACGTTTGTGCCGGACGGGGCCAGTGTGGCGGACCGTGATGCGCTGGCGAATGCCGCGTTTGCCACGGTCCGGTCGGAGGCCACGAATTCCCACTATAGCGGGGTCTATCGTGCGCCAACGCATTTCGTCACGCCCGCCAACAAGAAACGGTACATTGAAGTGGCGGATTTCAACTCCAGCACGGAATCGGGGATTGCGAACGAATGGGGGGCGGTGTTCAATTCGGCGGGCATCCAGTATTACCGCTATACGTCCGGCTATCAGAGCTTTCCCATCATCGGCCACGTCATCGATTTTTGCCAGTCACGGTTTTCCCAGCGGACCTTTGGCGCCGATTCCCATTATGGCTGGCTCGCCGACACCAATTATTGGTCCAACCATGCGGCCTTCGACTACATGGATGATAACGGGGGGAAGACCATGGTTTTTGGCATGGACCGGGTCATGTATCCGCACCCACGGCCCGAACAGGAAACCGGCGCGGCCTCCCTGCCTGCCGCCTATATGGACCAGGGTGGGTATTTCGTGCCCGTGCGCGTCCTGTGGGCCCGCATCCGGACGGCCCATCCGGAGTTCTCCTGGCAACCGGATGGCCACCACATGGATGCGCGATTCAACCGGGGCATTGCGGTCATGATGTACACCCTGCTCAGCGGGCGGTGCCCGGTTGACGACGAGCCGGCCGACAAGAACTCCGACGCCTGGCAATATTGGTTCTGCAGCAAGACGGGGTACGAGATCGCGGCGCAACACGGCACCCTCAATGGCCGTATCGCGGGCTTCAAGATCCGCCCGCGTTCGGCGACGGCGACGAGCGTGACCACGGTTTCCAACGAAACCCTCACGGTGCGGTTCCTCTATGCGCCCACGGCGACGGTGAGCGTGGCGGTTTCGCTCGACAATACCAACGCCGCCATCATGGATCCCGGGAGCCTGGTCTTCACGCCCGCGAATTACGCGACGCCCCAGACCGTGTCGCTCCGGGCGACCCCGGGCGCGAGCACGAGCGAGGTGGTCACGCTCAATTTCGATACCCATTCGGCCGATTCTGTATTCGATGGATTGAACGACCAATGGGCCTACACGGTCGTCAGGTCGAGCACCCAGGCGCTCTCGTCCGTCTTCCTGCCCGCGCTCAGCGTGACGCTTGCGGAAGACACCCCTGCGGCTGTCGCGCTCGGGGTGGCGGGCGCGGGGCCCGGCAACACCGTGGTGGTCGGGCCAACCCATGGCGCGTATTCCCTGACCAATTCCCTCTATACGCCTTCCACCAACTATTATGGTGCGGACAGTTTTGCCTGTTATGTCAACACGGGCGGGGTCCTGACGGTGCGTTCCGTGGCGCTGACGATTACCAACAGTGCCGACGGGGTCGTGTTGACGGCTCCCACGAATGGCGCCGCCTATGCCGCCGTGGCGCAAATCCCGCTCAGGGTGGATGGATACTGGGACGGGGGACGGGTCGATTATTACGCCGACGGAACCTTGCTTTTGAGCGCGAGCAATTCGCCCTGGTCCGGGACCTGGACGAATCCGGTCGCGGGCAGTTATGCGGTCAAGGCGGTTGCCTATGACCCCTCCGGCGTGGCCGTGACCTCGGCGGTGGCGAACCTGGCCGTGACGAACGGGGGCGGGGTCTGGTGGACGACGAACTCCGGGTCGTGGGGCGAAGGATCCAACTGGCTGGCGAATGTTGTGCCGGGGAGCACCGACCGGGTCCAGTTTGCCGGGCTTCCGATTTCGGGCGTGGTCACGGTGCGGCTGGATGGCGCGCGTTCGGCCAACCGGCTGGTGTTTGGCGGCACCCGTTACACTCAGCCGAACGTGCTGATGGGCTCCGATAGCATTGGGACACCGGCGCTGGACCCGTCCGGTCCGCAGCCCGGAAGCTGGGTGGTTTCCGACGGGAGCGCCACCCAGAATGTCATGACCTTGACCGGCTCGGGCGCGACCATCGAAGTGCGTGATCTGGGTGCTATGCCCAGTCCCGTTGCTCCTGGCCCCGGCGATTATCTGGTCAGGATGAATGCCTCCATCGAGACCTCCGGCAGTTTGACGAAGGAGGGACCCGGCGCCCTGCGTTTGGCGGGGACAAACCGGATCGACGGGGGGGTGGTCGTTAATTCAGCCCACAGCGGGGTGATGGTGGAGCATACGGGGGCGTTGGGCGCGGGGCCCGTGACCCTGAAGGAGCACACCTGGCTCGGGTGCCCCGACGGCTATGCCGCGCCGGTGCTGATCTCAAATAACGTGGTATTGGCGGGAACCGGCCTTGCGAACTACCGCATCGGCCCCGGGATGGGAGCCAACCTGACGGTGTCGGGCAGCATCAACGGAACCAATATCGCGGGCAGCAGCGCGCTATACCTGGGCGGACAGGGACGCGACCTCTGGGTGCTGGGAGAGACGATCCCGACGACCCGCGTCTACAACACGCTCGGAGCGGGCACGTTCACGCTGGCCGGCGACGTGATGCTCGGCACGCGGACCTTGTATCTGCTCGGCGGCTGGCCCTGTGCGGGCGCCACCACGAACCGGGTGCTGGGCGGCCGGATCACGGCGGGAAACCTGACCTATAACTATTTCTCCGCGGATGGGTCTTCCATGACGATCATTGGCGGCGATGCGCAGCTGAATCTGTCAGGGTATATGAATTACTACTTTGTCTGGGCCGCGCCCCTGGTCATCCGGGATACGGCGCAGGTGACGGCGGCCGGGGTGTTGTACGGCTACACGTTGACGATCCGGGACCAGGCACGGGTCACTTCGGCCGGCATCTATGGGGCGAATAACGACAACAATCCGTCCGTTGCCTTCCTGGGCGGTACCTCGACGGTGAATTACGTCCAGACCAGCAAAGTCACCTTTGACGGCGGGGTGCTTGTCGCGCGCGTGGCGAACAACGCCTTCCTTGATATTCCCACGGGTGTCACGGCCTACTCCTTCCTGATCAACGCGGGTGGCCTGATTCTGGACAGCGCCGGCAGGGATATTGCCATCCCGCGCAATCTGGGGCATGGCGCTGTCACCGTGGACGGCGGACTGGTAAAGTCCGGCGCCGGTACGCTGACGCTGGGCGGGACCAACACCTACAACGGGCCGACGGTGGTGAAGGGCGGCACGGTGCGGCGGAGCCAGGAGGCTTCCCTTCCCGCAGGCACGGCGTTGACGGTCGATGGCGGCGGGGTGATTGACCTGGGAGGGTTTCCCCTCAGGGTGGTGTCGTTTAAGGGGAGTGGCATGGTGACCAACGGGGAATTGATCATCATGGGTTCCACCACGATCACCAATGGAGGGGCGGTCTTTACCGACAACCTGACGGTCACCAACGGCTTGCAGGCCGCGATGTCGGCCCCCGGGCCGTTGATGACGGTCGGCGGGACGGCGACCCTGGGCGGAACGCTCGTGTTGAACTTGTCCGGAAGCGCCGTCACGACCAATTTTCTGGTGCTGGTCCGGGCGGGCGCCATCAGCAACGCGTTTGGTGCCGCGACGTTGCCGTCGGGGTGGGTGCTGGAGTACTCCCCGACGGAAGTCCGCGCGGTTGTTGCCGCCTCCTATCTGGAATGTCCGTCGGCGGTATCGGCAACCGACGGGAACTTTACGGATCAGGTGGTGGTGGCCTGGTCGCCGGTTCCCCGGGCCGAGTTGTATGACCTCTGGCGCCGGCTGGAATCCCCGGAGTATGCGGGAGCCGAATGGATCGGCACGGTGACGGTGACGAATTTTGCCGATACGAATGTGGAGCCGAACCGCAGCCATACATACTGGGTCCGCGCGATGAATAGCATGGCGACCAGCGCGGTGAGTGCCGCCGACACCGGGTTTGCTTTCCTGCCCAATACCACCAATGCGGTGCCCCTTCGGGAAACGTTCGAGGGATATCGGACCAACGCCCTGCTCGTGGGGCGCAACGGCTGGTATGCCTTGGACCCAACGGCGCTGGCGATCTCGGAGGCGGCCGAGTTGATCACGTCGCTGGGCACCTATGCCGGCCATCTTCCGGTGCGGACGAACCATGCACGCGTGGCGGTGCTT
The DNA here is from genome assembly GCA_903934155.1 of uncultured bacterium. Lineage (GTDB taxonomy): Bacteria > Verrucomicrobiota > Kiritimatiellia > CAIKKV01 > CAITUY01 > JAABPW01. The sequence goes on from CAIZMS010000144.1 coordinate 9,687, forward strand.
TCGGATGTGATCACCAATCGCATCACCGGGCCGGCGGGGACCAATACGTGGCTGGACATGATGCTGCGAACGGAGAGCCTTGAAGATTCTTCCGCGTGGGATTCCCGCGAGGTCCAGTGCCGGTTTGCCCTGGAGACCAATGGTCATTTGAAAGCCTATTGCTATTACCTCACGGGAATGACCAATGGCGGGGTCGAATTCGTCCATAGCCCTGTTGCGCCCTTTTCATGGGCCCGGTTATCTGTCCAATTGGATTACCGGGGGGCGCATCCCGGTTGTCCCGGGCGTGGGTGGTTCCAATGCTATCTCAACGGCCGGTTACTGACGAATGCTGTGGCGCTGACCCGCCCGGATGCCGGCGGGGTCGCGGGTGGGAGTTGGCTGCCGATGGCGGTCTCGAACGCCGCGCGGGTCAATTCCTTGATCTGGCAGGGGAGTTCGGTGCTCGACGATCTGGTGGTGGATACGGCCATTCCATACGGGCTTGCCTGGACGGTTCATGCGAGCGCCGGGCCGAATGGCGGCGTGTCGCCGGCGGGTGACACGCTGGTCTGGAACGGCTCGGGCCTGACGGTGACGATCCATCCGAACCCGTATTACTCCGTCCAGACCCTCCTGGTGGACGGTCTCGCTCAGGGGATGGCCACCCAGTATGTGTTTGTGGCGGTCACGAACGACCACACCCTGGAGGCGGCATTTGCGGCGAACCTCGCCACCAACGGGACGCCCCAGTGGTGGCTGGCCAGTCATGGGCACAGCAATAACTGGGATCTGGCGGCGCTTGGGGATGATGACCTTGATAAGATGCTGAACTGGGAGGAATATGTGGCGGGGACCGATCCCGAGAATGGCGCGTCCGTTCTGGTCGTCAGCAATCTCCTGTCCCTGGCGGGGGGGCGGGTGGTGTTGGACTGGCCGAGTGTGGAGGCCCATTACTATGACGTCGAGCGCTCGACCAATATCGGCGCCGGGTTTGTCCCCGTGGCGAGCAATCTTTCGGCGGTTTCGCCGGTAAACAGCTATACAGACACGGTAAGTTCCGTATCTGTGATGTATTACAGGATTCGGGTTCGTCAATGAGCGGAAGCCGATTCGACCGAATGAGGAGGCCTAAATGAAAAAATCAACGTTGGGTCTGCTGGTCATCCTTGCCTATGTAAATTTGCTTCAGTGCCTCTGCCGTCTGAGTCGCGGCCTGGTCTGGGCGGCGCAGTATTTGCCCTGCCCGGGTCATCGTCTTTCCGGGTTCCTGTTTCTGGGTGTGCTTTTTTCGATTCCCGCGATTCCATTGTGTGTCGCGTTTTTGCTTCGCAAGCGGGCGCCGATCACGTATGGGGTTTCGGTGATCGTTGCCACGGTACTGTTGGCCTTGTTCCATTATCACTACGACCTCAGAGTGGATCCTGGGATCGGGTTGGTTGTGATGATACCGGCAATAGCTGCGGTTACGGGCGTGATTGCCCTTGTCACCGGTGTAGTCGAGGTGTTCGTCAGAGATCGACTCAAGGCAACATCCGAGGCGGCCATACGTCCCCCGCCAATCCCCTAAATTTTTACGCAGTTTTTACAGAGTTTTTACTTCAGCTTCACCCGCCCCGCCTCTGTGCCCGTCATAGTGGCACCATGACAGGTTGCACGACGTATGTTTCCTTGGAACAGGAAGGAGGGGTCGAACCACAGTAGCAAGTGAATTGGCAGTCGTTCTGGATGTGTGTTACTAATATTAATTCTGACAGGAGAGATCTCATGAGAATAGACAGTGGCGAATTGAGGCGGAAGATGTTGATTGGCCTGGCCCTGATGTCGGCCGGAGCGCGACTCGGAGCGGCCGAGGGTGAAAAATCGGCCGATCCCTTTGTGAAGGGGAACAAGCCGGCGGTGATGGCTTCCCAAGTCACGGGGGGCGCCAATGAGGGGAAACAAGGGGTTGAGCGGTTGAGGGAAATTTACATCCCGACCATTGAATTCAGGGAAGCCCGCATAGAGGATGCGATCGAGTTTCTCAGGAACGTGTTGCTGAAGAATGATCCGAAAAAAGTTGGCGTAAACATTGTTTTGAACTTGCAGGGTGCGAAGCCCCCGGCCATCACGTTCTCGGCAAGAAATATCAGCCTGTTTCATGCTTTCAAGATCATCACTTCGGTGGCCGGGCTGAAGTATGAAGTCGAAGACAACATTGTGATCATCAGTAGGAATGAGCCGGTCAGCCAGGATGAGGCGGTGGCACGGGAGAAGCCGGTCGGGATCGAAAGGCTGGAGAAGATCATCATTCCGGAACTGGCGCTGAGGCAAGCCAACATTGAGGATGTGGTCGAGTTCCTCAGAAAAGTATCTGTTGAGAATGATCCGCAAAAGGTCGGTGTTACGATTGTTTTGAACTTGCAGGGCGAAAAGCCTCCGCTTATTACGTTCTCGGCGAAGCAGATTAGCTTGTTCGATGCATTCAGGATCATCACCAAGGTGGCCGGGCTGAAATATCAGCTCGACGATAACATTGTGACAATCAGCAGGGAATAGCCGGTTGCGATCGGAAGCGAGGCGCAATAAGAGGGCGGTTGAAACGGGCATGCGGTCATACTCTCCACAGATCGTGTTGGCGTTGCTGGTCGCGGCGGCTGTCGTCATTTTTGTCGGCGGCAGCCGCTTGTCCCAGCGGCAGGAAAAGGTCCGTGTCGAGCGTGACCGCGAGCCGTTCCGCTTGTTCGCCCTGTCCCTGCAGGGGGAACTGAACCGGTTGGAGCGGCTGTATGAGTCGCATTTGTGCCGCATCGCGCGGAATATGCCGGTTGAGGACTGCGTCAAGATCATCCCGGCCTGCAATTGGCTTTCGGGGTTGAAGCAGGTGTCGGTGTTGCCGGTCCGGTCCGAAAGCCCCGTGGCGCCGTTGCATGTCATGATCGATCCGGTCGCGGGCGAAGGGGTGCCGCGACCGGCCTTCCTGGGGATGGAGCGTGACGAGGGGCTCGGGATTCCTGTGGTCGTTCTGCCGGACGCCGTCCGACAGGCGGAGGTCCATGATTCCGGCTGGATTGACCAACCCGGCAGTCCGCCCCTGTTCTGGTACCGCCGGTCTGAGGAGGCCTGCATTGTGATGGTGGTGAAGCGGGAGGTCGTCGTGGACTGCATGAACCAGTGGATGCGCGAGTGGGTCAAGCGTCATTATGTGCCGATGGATACGGACACCGGCGGCGAAAGCATCATGGGGCCCGGCAACTCCCTGCTGGCGGGGTTCGTCGCCGGCTCGCGGGAACTGGAGCGCGCCCCGGATTTTGTCCTCCCGCTAAACCAGCGCTTTGCCTCCTGGCAACTGCTTTCATGGGACGGTTGGCGGATGCGGGCGTACAGTCATGTCCCGACGGTAGCGGGTTCCGCGGCGCTCGCGGTGCTGGTCGCCCTGATCGGGGCCGGCATTTTCGCCCAGCAGCGCCGCGAGTTGAAGCTGGCCGAACACCGGGTCTCCTTCATCAACCGGGTCTCCCATGAGTTGCGCGCGCCGCTGACCAATATGCTCCTGAACATTGATCTCGCCGCCGATACGCTGGAGAACCGCGGCGGCGAAGGGGCCCGCCGCCTGGATCGGGTCCGGGAGGAGGGGCGCAGGCTCAGCCGCCTGATTGACAATGTCCTGACCTTTTCGCGCCACGAACAGGGACGGCTTGAACTCCATCCCCGGACTTGTATTCCGGTGGATATTATCGACGCCGTTGTCGCGCAGTTCGCGGCCGCGCTCGAGCGGCGATCCATCCGTGTGGAGGTCGAAGGCGGGAGCCGGCAGCCCTGTGTCCTCGATCCGGATGCCTTTGCGCAGATTTTGACGAATCTGGTCTCGAATGTTGAGAAGTTCGCGGCAGGGGGCGGTTACCTCGGCGTGCGTGCGCGGCTCGAGGAAGGGCGCCTGCTGGTTACGGTGCGGGATCGGGGGCGGGGTATTCCGGCCGACGATGAGGATCGAATCTTTCGCGCGTTTCATCGCCTTCATGATGAGACCCGTGAAGGCGCCACGGGAACGGGGCTCGGGTTGGCCATTGCCCGTGAATTGGCTGAACGGATGGGGGGCATCCTGCGCCTGCTTCCTTCCGATGCCGGGGCCGTCTTTGAGCTGGCGATCCCGTGCACGTCGGTTCCGGAAAGGGAGGAGTCTGCGGTATGATGACGATTCTGATTGCGGAAGACGATCCCGTGACCTTGGATGCCTTGGCGGCGTGCCTGCAGTCCGCTGGCTATCGTGCCATCCAGGCCCGCGATGGAGCCGAGGCTCTAAAACTCTGGAAAAAACACAAGCCAGATTTATGCTGTCTGGACATCATGATGCCGAAGGTGGACGGATACGAGGTGTGCCGCCAGATACGGGAGGAAAACAAGACTATCCCGGTTCTCTTCCTGTCGGCGAAGTCGGAGGAGATTGACGTGGTGGTCGGCTTGAAACTGGGGGCGGATGATTTTATCCGCAAGCCGTTCGGGAAACATGAATTGCTGGCCCGCATCGACTCGATCCTCCGCCGTTCCTCGGCAAGCGGGGCCAAGGGGCGGAGCACGTTCTTCGCGATGGGCGATCTTGTGGTCTATCCCCATGAATTGCGGGCCGAGCGGCAGGGCAAGACGATCGACTTGTCGCCCCGGGAAGTCACGATTCTTGAATTGTTGCACGAGCGCGCGGGCGAGGTGGTGCGCCGGGATGACCTGCTGAACCGGTGTTGGGGTCTCGATTACTTCCCCGAGTCGAGAACCCTTGATCAGCATATTTCCAAGCTGCGGCACCGGATTGAGGATGATCCGGACAATCCTGTTCTCATTGAAACCATCCGAGGCGCAGGCTATCGCTTCAAGCGCCGGTAAGGCGTTGTTATAACAAGTTCTCTCTGCCTTACCTAGACCTCCGGGCGCCCCAGGCGTAATAATGGGGCATGACGTATTCTGATGTCCCAAGCCTGCGGCCGTAGTGCCGAGCAAGGCTGAACTCTCCAGCGCAAGACGGAAAGGACTGTATCGAATGAAGATCATGACATGGATGCTTGCGGCCGTTTGGTGTTTCACCACAACGGTGGCAGTTGCTGCGCAACTAGACAAACCCTTGATCACCATTGACAAGCAGGCCGTCAAGATTGAGGTGATCCGCTCAGGCGCAATTCTCGAAATCCGGCCCGTTTCGGACACGATCGTCCGGGTGACCTGTCGCCCCAAGGGTGCGCCGGAACGAAAGCCAAGCCTGATTGTGAACAATCCTTTGGATCCCTTTACTGGTTGGGACTGTTCCGAGTCGGCTGACGTGCTCGAAATCCGCACCGCCAAGCTGATCGTCGAGTACTCGAAGGGCGATGACGCCATTCGTTTCCTCCGCAAGGACACGGGTGAACTCATTCTGGGGGAAAAGCCGGGCGACGGGCGGTCCTTCGTCGATACCGCCGTCGAGCAGACGTTCCTGTGCGGAGCCGACGAGGTGCTCGGCGGGTTGGGTCAGCAGACGGACGGCGCGATGAATTTCCGCGGGCGATTCGCGCATCTCTGCCAGTACAACATTATCAAGGCCATTCCGGTCCTGGTCTCCAGCAGGGGTTACGGTATTTTATGGGACAACTGTTCGCTGACGGAAGTCAACCGCCGGAAGAGTCCGGTGCCGCTAGAGTTCCATCCCTATACCAAGACATGGGGCGGCACCTTCACGCCGCGGGAGACCGGCCAGCATGTCTTCGTGCTCGAGAAACTGAACCGCAACATTCCCATGACCACGGAAAAAGTGAGCGTCCGGGTTGACGGGAAGGAGATTATCGCGCGGGAATGTCCCTGGCATCCCAACTATTACTCGGGAACCGTGGTGTTGGAAAAGGACAGGCCCTGCAAAATCATGGCGACAGGATCCATCCGCTTGTTTTACCAGCCGCCCTCCCTGACGGAGACGACCTCGATCTGGTCGGAAGTGGGCGAGGGCATCGACTATTATTTCATGTACGGCCCGCAACTCGACGGCGTGATCGCGGGATACCGGAACCTGACCGGGGCCGCCCCCCTGTTCCCCAAGTGGGCCTACGGGTTCTGGCAGAGCCGGGAGCGCTATACCACGGGCGAGGAGCTTGTTGCCATCGTGGATGAATATCGCAAGCGCAACCATCCGCTCGACGTCATCGTGCAGGATTGGCAGTACTGGCGGGACTATGGCTGGAATGCCCTGAAGGTGCATCCGGACTACGCCCGCGACATGAAGGCCATCGTCGGGCGGCTGCATGACCGGCATGCGCGCGTGCTGTTTTCTGTCTGGCCCAACTTCGGGTCGGAACCCGCGAACGAGGCCCATGCGGAGTTCAAGGAGAAGGGGTACCTGCTCGACGATTCGGTGCTGGGCGACTACATCGGCAACTACCAGGCGGCCCTCCAGGGCATGCAGAAGAACTTTTCGGATTTCTTCAAGCCCGGGGTGGGGGATGCCTTCTGGAAGCGGATGAAGCAGGGGCTTTTCGACGCCGGGATTGACGGCTGGTGGCTGGACGCCAACGAGCCCAATCTCGCCAGTATCCAGGGGGTGTTCCACCTCTACCAGACCGCCGCAGGCCCCGCCGCCGCGGTTCTCAATGCCTATCCCCTGGTGCAGACCCGGAGCATCTACGAAAACCAGCGCAAGGAAACCTCGGCGAAACGGGTGTGCCTGCTTTCGCGAAGCGGCTTTGCCGGGCAGCAGCGCTACGCCGCGGCGGTGTGGAGCGGGGACACCTATGGCTCGTGGGCGGTGCTCAAGTGGAATATTGCCGGCGGCATCAATTACTGCCTCTCGGGTTTGCCGTACTGGGGCACCGACATCGGCGGGTTCTTTGGAGGGGACCCCGACAGCCCCGCCTTTCGCGAGTTGTACGCCCGCTGGTTTCAATATGGGGCGTTTTGTCCCATTTTTCGAGCCCATGGAACCGGCAGCAAGCGGGAGGTCTGGCAGTTCGGTCCCGAATCCGAGGCGATCCAGCACAAATATCTGGTCCTTCGCTATCGCCTGATGCCTTACATCTACAGCGTGGCATGGAAAGTCACCCGGGATCACTCTACGATGCTGCGGGGGCTCGTGCTGGACTTCCCCCGCGATGCCAAGGCCTGTACCGTGGCCGACCAGTTCATGTTCGGGCCGGCGTTGCTGGTCTGTCCCGTTACGGAACCCGGTGCCCGCGAAAGACCCGTGTACCTGCCGGCGGGCACGGGCTGGTATGATTTCTGGACCGGGGCTTATCACCAGGGCGGGACGACCCTCACCGCCAAGGCCCCGCTCGACCAAATTCCGCTTTTCGTTAGGGCCGGATCCATCGTGGTGATGGGGCCGGAGATGCAGTATACCTCCGAAAAGCAGGCGGATCCCCTCGAGGTCAGGGTCTATGCCGGCCAGGATGCCGCCTTCACGGTGTATGAAGATGAGGGCGACAACTACGGGTATGAGCAAGGGATATACGCGGAGATTCCGATCCAGTGGCGCCAAGGCGACAAGACGTTGACCCTCGGGGGGCGGACAGGCCGCTTCCCCGGAATGCTGGAGCGGCGCACGATCAAGGTGAAATGGATTGGCGTGCCCGGCAAGGATAGCGGGATGTGTGTGGATGTCGCCTATACCGGCGAGGGCGTTTGTGTGAAGGGGGAATAAATCCATGAGTCAGGATGAGGAGGCAGAACTGTATGAAGTTTGAATGTCCGAAATGTAGCCAACGTCTTTCGGTTGCGGCGACCGCCGCAGGGCTCATGGTCCGGTGTCCGTCATGCGATAACCGGGTCAAGGTGCCGCTGGCGTCAAAGGGGGATCGGCGCGCCTGGAAGGAAACAGACCCGACGAATCCCAATCCGTTCCTCAGTCTGGGGATCACGCTGGTTGTGCTTCTGCTGTGGTTCCTGCTTCTGTTGCCGTTCGTCCCTCCGGCAGGCACGCCGATTTCCTCATACAGCACGATGCAGTTCCTGTCATCGTTGTTCTACAAGCATTTCCTGGTCAGTTTCATCAACACGATGTTCTTCGTGTGGGCCATGTCGATCATCTTCCTCAAGCACCTGAAGATCCGGCACCAGAAGGCCGCGATGATGCTCGACGTCCTGCCGCCGCAGCTCGGCAAGGAGATCGACGGCACGAACGTGGGGGCCTTTATCGACCATGTCTACTCGTTGCCCCACAAGTTGCGCGACAGCCTGATGGTCAACCGGATCCGGAAGGCGTTGGAGCTGTTCGAGATTCGGCAGAACGTGGCCGAGGTGCGGGAGATGATGGCGAGCCAATCAGAGATCGATAGCGGTCGCATCAGCGGCAGTTTCACCCTGTTGCGCGCCTTTCTGTGGGGGATCCCGCTGCTGGGATTTATCGGGACGGTCATCGGCTTGTCGCATGCCATCGGCGGCATGAGCTTCGGCAACGTTGAAGATGTCAGCAAGATCGTGGGATCGATCAACAATGTGACTAGCGGCCTGGGGACGGCCTTCGACGCCACCCTGCTGGGCCTCGTGCTGGCCCTGATCCTGAACTTTCCGCTCAACGCGCTGGCCAAACAGGAGGATGACAACCTGCAGACGATTGACGCCTTCTGCAACGAGGTGCTGCTGCCACGCCTCAAGGATACGACGTCGGCGCTGACGATCGATTCGAGCGCCGTGGCCAACGCGCTGGCGCTTGCCATTGCCGGATCGCAGGAGAAATTCATTGTGCAGCTCAACCAACTCGCCCAGCAGATGGGAGGCTATGCCGCGGAGATGGAGAAGCGCATGGCCACATTCCAGGAGACTGTGACCGAGGAGATTGTGTCCCGGAACGCCGAAATGCGCGAGCAGAATCAGTTGGCGTTAAATGGTTCGCTGGAGCAGGTGTCCAGGTACATCGGCGGGTTGGAGGCGGGCATTGGAGGCCTCAACAAGGTGCTCAAGGAGCTGGGCGAGCGGCAGGTGGTGGTCCAGGCACCCCCGCGGCGACACTGGTTCTGGCGTTCCTGAAGGCGGTCAGGTCCGGACGGTTGAACCCGAAACACAGCACCCATGGCCAAAAAACGACAAGGCAAACATGACGAGGTGATGCTCATCCCGTTTTTGGACATCCTCTGCTCGCTGATCGGGGTTCTGATTTTGATTGTCGTGGTCATGAGCGTTTCCCAGATGCAGCGGGTCGATGGGCGTTCCAAGGAAGAGGTGGCCCGGGCGCAGCGGTATCAGACCCTGCTGCAACAGCTGAAGGACGAGGAGAAAGCGGCGCTGGAACGGCAGGCGAAGGTCGCGGAATTGGAGCGCAAGCGCAACTCCGAGCAACGTCTGCGGATGGAACTGCAGGAGAAGCAGCGGAAACTGGCTGAGATGCGCCAGCAGCTGCAGCGGTCAGCGGACACCGCCCAGGCGGACAAGCTCAAGACCCTGGAGCTCCGCAAGCGGATCGAGTCCCGCGCCCAGGAGAGTCTGGCGTTGGCCCAGTCGCTTAAATTCACGCAGGCCGAAATCCTGGCGCTCCGGAAGTTGATCGACGAGCGGCGGAAACTGCCGGAGATCAAGCCGAAGGTCCAGGTCATGCGGTCCACCGGCAGCGGCACGGTCGGGAACCAGCGCCTGTTTTTTGTCGAGGTGAACGGGATCGCCATCAAGGTCCACCAGGAGAAGGGGAAGCCCATCAACGTCCCCATCGATAACGTGAAAGGGGACAAGGACTTCAACGCGTTCCTTGAAAAGGTCAAGAATACGGGCAACGCCTCCCTGTTGTTCCTGGTCCGGAAGGGGGGCGGCGTCACATACCTGCGCGCGGCAGGCTGGGCCGAACAGCAGTATCAACTGAACACCGGAAAAATCCCCATACCTGGCGAGGGGCCTCTCGACCTGAGTCTTTTTGCCGGAGAGAGGTACTGAGCGGATAACGCCCCATGAGCAAGAAACGGCATGCCGAGGAACAGGAGTTGCCCTTCGTGGCGCTGATGGACACGATGACCAACGTGGTCGGCGTGCTCGTCATCGTGATGGTCATGATCGGGATCACTCTGGCCCGGGCTGCCAGCAAGGTGCTGTCGTCATTGCCTCCCGCCACCGAGGCCCAGATCGTGGAGGTCATGTCGCGGCTCGAACGGCTGCGCGCCGAGCAGGCGCCCCTCCAGGCGAAACTGGCGGCCCCGGCCGACGTCCGGACCGATCCGAAGGCGATGGAGCGGGTCGACCAGGAACTCGCCGATCTTGAACGGCAGATGAAAAACCGGGGCCTCAAGCCCCAGGACGATGCCGAACTCATCCGCGACCTGGCCCGGAAGGACGAGGAACTCGTGAAACTCAAAGCGGACGCGTCGAAAATCACGGAGGAGCGGAATAATCTCAAGGTCCAGTTGGATCAGACACCCATACCGCTTACTCCGCCCGCCAAGGTCGTGCGCATTCCGGCCAGCCGGCCGATCCCCAAGAATGCCAGGATTGAGCAGGTCGTGGTCACGAAGGACGGCGCCTACTGGGTTGACGAGGAGGCCCTGACCCGTCAGTTCCTAGGGGAGTTCAGCCTGGCCGGGAGCCGCGAGGCGATCTTCAGTCAGGTGAAGCGCGGCAACAAGCGGGTCACGATTTATGATGCGGTCAAACTCAAGAACTATTTTGAGAAACGAAAGCTCAAAACGCGCGGGTTCGATGTGACCATGGGCTTTGAAGAGTGGTCCCGCACCTGGCCGGTGTTGACGTTGCGCGCCTCCGGCGCGCCTGTGGCCGACCTGGGGGGGATTCTGTGGCGGATCAAGCATAAGCCGAACGCGGTCGTGATGTTCCGCGTCACCGGCGATGGGTACGACCACTATCTGGATGCGCGGGAGGTGTGTGACAAGCTGGGCATTCCCGCCGGGTGGGAGTACGCCTTCGCGCCCGAGGCCAAGTGTTTGATCAATGAAATCGAGACGAACCGGCCCGTGCCTGCGGCGAAAGACAAGTCCGACGAAATCAAGCCGCCCGCGGCTAAAATCGACTGACGAGGAGAGGTTGGTCAAAATGAATCTTATCAGCGTGTTCAAGTGTGCTCTCCTGACCGGACTGCTGGTTCCGGCGGGATGTCAGAACGAAAACGGGAGGGGTGTCCCAAAGGGGGACGAAGCGGTTTGGCAAGGTAACGCGGGCGGGATGTTTTCGCGACAGGACATCATCGTCAAAACCGAGGCGGGCAAGACCTTTCATTTCCCCGTCAAGATCGTCGGCAACAGCATTACCAGCGAGCTGGGCCCTTTCGGCCTCTATACCGAGGAACTCGTTGTCAAAGACAACACGACCACCTTGGGGAAAGTGTCCTTGAAGATTGCTGGCGACGAGGGGTTCATCGTGCAGTGCCCGTTTGCCATGCCTAAACCCCGCGGCAAGCCCTATTTTATGATCCCGGGCTTCCTGTACGGCTCCAATAACCTGAAAGGGTCCGACGGGAAACAGCCGAAATTCGACTATGGCGGGAAAGTTTCCTATCCCAACAGTTCCCTGTGGTACATCCGGGCCGACCGCAGTACTCACCCGGGCGTCATCACGGTGGTCAACAACCGGGTGTCGATGGTCGGGATCGGGCATCGCATGATCGGCCATGAGCAGGAGCCTGCCGATGTGTGGTCGCCCCGCTATGTGTTCAATGGGGTGATGCTCGACAGTTCGGATCCTGCTGAGGATCGGGTCGGGTTTCAGTTGGGGTACGAAAATGCGCCCGGCCGCTATTCCTGGACTTGGAACGATTCCCGGATTCCCCGCGAAAACGCCTATCGGTTCGGCTGGATCAGGAACGCCAAGGGCAAGACGCTGACCACGCAGACCTTCTATTTCACGGATCGCGCCTCGTCGGTGAAGGCGTATGGAAAGGCGCTCGAAGCCTATTATCACGCCTTCCACCAGCCCCCGTTGAAACGCTCCCAACGGCTTGAAGCGCTCGAGAAGATAGGAACCTTTTCAGCCACGGAAGGCTACAACCAGGATCACAAGTTCTTCTTCCTGTACGACGGGCCGGGCGGCAACATGGTGGGGGACATCGCCTGGACCGGCGGCATGCAGGTCGCCTATCCGTTGCTGGCCGCCGGGATGAGGGTCAACAACCCCTTGTTCATCGCCAGGGCCACGGACTTTATTGATAACTTGAGCACCCAGGTGATGAATCCGAAGGCGGGCCTCCTGAACGAGGAATTCCGGGCCGAAAAGGGGGGCGCGGGGGCCTCGACGGGTTCAGGCTCCGTACGGGGGAAATGGAACGTCACGGGATGGTGGGGAATCGGTGTGAACGCAAACTGTTTTGACATGGGCGATCACCCGCTGCACAGCGCTTACCTCAACGGCCAGGCAGCGTATTATCTTCTCAAAGCCTATGAGCGTAACGGATGTAAGAAGGAACGCTGGCTGAAAACGGCGCAAACCGTCCTGGACACGGTTCTCAAGAGCCAGAATACGGCAGGGGCTTACGGCGTGTTCTTCGATCCCGAAACCGGCAAAGCGGTGGACTACGATGGGTTCCAGAGCTGCTGGTTCCTCCCCGGAATGGCGCTACTGGCCAGGCTCACCCAGGCTCCGCAATACCGCGAAAGCGCCACGAAGGCCGCCCGCTACTACGATTCGCTCTATGCCACGGGCGAACTGTTCAATACGCCGATGGATACCCATAAGGCGGTTGACCAGGAAGGCAACCTTTCGTTCATTGTGGCCACGGCGGAACTTCACAAGCTGACCCATGACCGGGTATACCTGGATATGGCCCGCGATGCGCTCGACTGGGAGTTCTCCTGGAAATTCTGTTACAACAAGGCCTATTCGCACGACCCGCTGCGCCGCTTGAACTGGTCGACCTGTGGCGGTTCGATCACCAGTACCCACAATTGCACCATTCATCAGATGGGAACCCTGGTGGCGGGCGATATTCATTACCTCTACACGCAAGTGAAGGACCCCTACATCGCCTCCCGCCTCAAGGATACCTGCGTGTGGGGGCTGGGAACCTACAACCGTGTTGACAACGATTTCGGCTTTGGCAAGGTCGGCCATGCCACTGAGCAATTCACCTATACCGATGGCCTGGTGCTCGCCAAGCGGTCATTCTGGGACGGCGGTGTCTGGGAAGTCAACTTGACGTGGGCCTCCGCCTGTGTCTTGAATTGCGTCGCCGATGATATCCCTGATGAGTTTTTCGGGGAGTAAGGGATTATTTGATGTATATGAAACAATGCCTTGTTGATATTGTCATGAGGACGGCCCTGATCGCCGCCTTGTCCGCTGGTAGGGTGGATGGGGCTGTGAACGGTGGGGCCTGCGCGTCGGTGCAGTCCACCACTGGCGCGCTAACCAATGGGCCCGTCCCCGGTTGGGAAGTGCCGTTGCGCCGCGATCTGGAGGCGATGGCGACACGGCTGGCCGGCACCTTAAAGCCGTGGACGGTCCCGGACTGCACGGTGCGGGTGCAGGATCATGGCGCCATCGGCGACGGCGTGACCGTCAACACCAAAGCCCTCCAAAAGGCGATTGATGCCTGTGCGGCCCAGGGCGGCGGGGTGGTCCTTTTTTCGAAAGGGGACTTCGTGACCGGCACCCTGGACCTCAGATCCGGAGTGATGATCGAGGTGGCCGGGGGGGCCAGGATCTTGGGCAGTACCCGGCTGGCGGATTATCCGGAGCGCATCGCCCGGCGGCGGACGGTGATGGATACCAATATGGGGATGAATCAATCGCTGTTCTTCGCCGAGGGGTGCGAACGCATCGGGTTCCGCGGCAGGGGCGTGATTGACGGGCGCGGGACGAAACAGAATTTTCCGGGCGAACAGACCGTTGTCTCGACGCCCGGCCGTCCCTTCCTGATCCGCGTGCTGGATAGCCGGAACATCCTGCTCGACGGCATCACGCTCAAGGATTCCCCCTGCTGGATGCAAAATTACCTCAATTGTGAAGACCTTATCTTCCAGGGCATTACGGTGGAGAACCAGGCCAATTGGAACAATGACGGCCTCGACATCGACGGGTGCCGGAACGTGATCGTTCGTGACTGTTTCCTGAATTCGGAGGATGATGCCCTGTGCTTCAAGGGCGCGAGCTTGAAACCGACCGAGAACGTTCTGGTGGAGAACTGCCGGATCTACAGTACCTGCAACGCGATCAAGTATGGGACCGATTCGCAGGGGGATTTTCGCAATGTCCTCATTCGGAACGTCGAGGCGGGCGGACCGGCACCAACGATGCGCGCCCTGACCCCGCGGCTGGCCATATCCGGCATCGCGCTGGAGATCGTGGATGGAGGGACGCTGGAGAATGTCATGCTGTCCGGCATCCGGCTTGTGCGGTGCGAGTCCCCGGTTTTCCTGCGGCTGGGGGATCGCGGTCGCGTGATGCCCGGGATGCCGCGCCAGGCGCCCGGCGTCTTGCGCCGCGTGATCCTCGATCACCTTACCGGTGACGCCAACGGCAAACGGGGGTCCATTATCTCGGGGATCCCCGCCGCCAGTATCTCGGATGTCGTCATGCGGAATTTTCATCTGGTCGTCGCGGGGGGGGTGGGGGCCTGGCCGCCGGGCAAGCTGATTCCGGAAAAAATCGATGCCTATCCCGACGGCTGGATGTTTGGCCCGCTGGTTCCCTCCCATGGCTTCTGGATCCGGCACGCGCGGGATGTGACTTTCAGCGGAGGCCGGGTCGTGACGGAGAAGCCGGACGCCCGTCCGGTCCTTGCCACCGGCGTGAATGTCACCAATATCTCTTGGTGAAACGCCCGGCGCTGTTGGCTGGTGGGGCGTTAGAGGCTGTTTCTTGAAATGGTGATTTATAAACCGGTAATGGCGTTTTTGCCCGCCGTCAATTGTGCCACCATTCACTTCCGACCGGTCAGGGATCGGGTTTTGGATCCGGAACGGGGAAGTTTGAACCTCTTCATTGGGGCCCCCTGCTTTGCGGGGGTCAGGAAGGAAAGTGACGATGAGGCAAGCGGTGATGATGAGTGCGGGACGCATCGCCTTGCGTGAAACCGCGGCTCCTGTGCCCGGTCGCGGGCAGGTATTAATCCGGATCAAGCGGATTGGCGTGTGCGGTTCGGATGTCCATGTCTGGCATGGCAAACATCCCTTTGTGTCGTACCCATTGGTGCAGGGACACGAGTATGCGGGCGTGATCGAGGGCTGTGGGGAAGGGGTTACAGGCGTGGCGTGCGGGGATAAGGTCACGGCGACACCGCAGGAGGTGTGCGGCGTGTGTCCGCCCTGCCGTCGTGGCCAGTATAACGTCTGTGAGGCGCTGAAGGTGCGAGGGTTCCAGGCGCCGGGCTGTGCCCAGGATTTCTTCGTGACCGAGGCGGACAAGCTTATCAAGTTGCCTTTTGATTTCACCTTTGAACAAGGCGCGTTCGTTGAGCCGGTCGCGGTGGCGGCCCATGTGACCGGTCGGATCGGCGACCTCAAAGGCCGGAACGTGGTGGTTTCGGGTGCCGGCACAATTGGCAACTTCGTGGCTCAAGCCTGCATGAGCCACGGCGCGGCCAGGGTTTTGATCACTGATATCAGCGCTTATCGCCTGGACATCGCGCGGCAGGTTGGTCTTCCCGCTGTCTGCAATGTCACGGAAACGAACTTGAAGGAGTCGGTAGAGCGGGAGTTTGGGGAAAATGGTTTCGATGTCGGCATCGAAGTGGCAGGGGTCGAGGCAAGCCTTGCCTCGCTCGTGAAGGGAATCGGGAAGGGGGGGACGGTTCTCATCGTCGGTGTATATGGCGCCAAGCCGCCGGTTGACATGTCGCTGGTTTGCGAACATGAGCTAACGATGAAAGGCTCGATGATGTATCGCCACGAGGATTGGGAGCAGGCTGTGCGATGGATCGAGTCGGGTGTCGTCCGGACGGGACCGCTGATTACCCGCCATTTTGCTTTTGAGGAGTATGCCGAGGCGTACCGGTTCATCGATACCCAAGGCGACAAGACCATGAAGGTGATGGTCGATGTCAACTGACTCGCAGGCGGGCGCGGCTCCGCGGTTGTCAAGGGAACTGGCAGAACTGTTTTGTTAAATGGTGGTGAAAGGAAACATGAGCGAGACAAGTTCAAGGATAGAACCGGTTTGTTTTGATAAAAGTATAAAGGGGCTGCCGCCTGAAGTGGTCCATCAGGTCCGTTTGTCCAGTGGACGGATGATGCCCGTCGCGGCGTTTGGCACATTCCATTCTGACTGGGCACAGGCACACATAAAGGATGCCACGGTAGAGGCGATCCGGCTGGGCTGGCGCCACATCGACACGGCGCGGGCCTACGAGAATGAAGAGGTAGTCGGGGAAGCGATTCGCGAGGCGGTTCGCAAAGGATACATCGCCTCCGCCGGTAACCTGTTCATCACCGGGAAACTCTGGAACGGCCATATGGCTGCCAAGGATGTGGCGCCGGCCCTCGATGCCACCCTGAAGGCGCTGGGTGTTGAAAAGATCGACATGTATCTGAATCACTGGCCCTGGCCGAACGTGCACACGCCGGGATGCGCCGGCGAGCACCGTAATCCTGATGCCGTACCCTATATCCACGAGCAGTTCCTGGAGACCTGGGGCGAAATCATGAAACAGAAGAAGGCGGGTAAGCTCGTGGATATAGGCACCTCAAACCACACGCGGGCGACGATGAAGCTGTTACTCCGCGATGTGTCCAGGGCTGATCGGCCCGTTGTCAACCAGATGGAGATGCACCCGCTCTTCCAACAGACGGATCTCCGGAGGTACTTCGAGTCAGAAGGGATTGTCTGCACTGGCTACATGTCGCTCGGTTCTCCCAACCGGCCCGCACGTGATACGTTCAAGGAACACCGCGCCGACATGGCCGATCCAGTGATTCAGGCTATCGCACGCGAACTCGGGGTCTCCCCCGCGCGGGTCTGCATCAACTGGGCCGTACAGCGGGAACGGAAGAGCGGCGGTTTTGTGGCCATGGCCACCCGTTCGGACTGGATTCGCGACAATCTCGAGGCCGCCAGGACCGATCTCCTTTCCCCGGAGCAATTGCTGCGGATATCGGGTGGCGGGACTCGGGAACATCCGGGAATCGACGCGAACAACCGGCTGATCTGGGGGCAGGTCTTCCTGTGGCCGGAGGCCGATGGCGATTGGCGTGTGCTGTGGAACGACAGCCAGGTGTTTGAAACAAATGAAAATTACCGGAAGTTCAAGGCGGCGTGGGAAGCGTATCACGCGATGCGGCAACAAACGACCGTCAGGGTGCAGTCTTGAGGGAAACAGGCCTGGTCAACATCGCGATTAGCCTGCTGGTGTCGGGCGGAGGCAACCGGTGGTATCTGGAGAAACCGTAAGAACAGATTAAAGAATGAGGGGATCCATGGACGGGTTAAAATGGGCCATGAACTGGATCGATACGACGGTTTTGCTGGTCTATCTGGTTGGCATCACGGCGTTCGGTATCTGGGTGGGATTCCGCAGGCATGCGTCATCCCGGCAATATTTCCTGGCGAATCAATCGCTGGGCTGGTTTACCGTGGGGGCGGCGGTGTTCACCTCGAACATTTCGACGATCCACCTGGTGGGGTTGGCGGCCGGCGGCGCGCGGGAGGGGATGGTCATTGGGAATTTCGAGTGGATGGCCTGCTTCACCCTCATGCTGCTGGCGTTGATCTTCGCGCCGTTCTACATCAATTCGAGGGTTTCCACGTTGCCTGAGTTCATGGAACGCCGGTACTGTCCCCAGGCCCGCACGTTTCTGGCGTTCATTGGCTTGCTGGGGGCATTGCTCATTCACATCGGCATCAGCCTATTCGCGGCCGCGAAGGTGTTCGAGAGTTTCCTGGGTGTGCCCATGGTCGTGACGATCGTGGTGCTGTCTCTTTTCACTGTGACCTACACGGCGCTGGGCGGGCTTAAGGCCGTGGTGATGACCGAAAACGTCCAGGTGGTCCTGTTGCTGGGGGGCGCCATTCTGGTGACCCTGCTGGGACTTCGCGCCCTGCCGGGGGTGGGGGTGCAGGATCTGGCGGGCTTCAAGGCGGCGGTGAACCCGGGGCAGTTGAACATGCTGCAGCCGGTGGTCAACGCGAAGGGGCATCTCAACGAATTCTCCTGGCTTGCGGTCCTGCTAGGGTACCCTATCCTGGGGATCTGGTACTGGTGTGCAGACCAGACGCATGTCCAGCGGGTGCTCGGTGCCCGGGATCTTCGGTCTGCCCAGAATGGCGCCCTTTTTGCCGGGTTCCTTAAGATCCTGCCGGTGTTTCTGATGGTGCTGCCGGGCGTGATCGGCTATGTCCTGTGGCAGAAAGGCGCCTTTACCCTGAAGATGGTGGAAGGGACCACACGCCCTGATTATAACACCATGTTGCCCGCGATGATCAATTACCTGGTGCCCATGGGGTTCAAGGGGTTGTTGGCCGCCGGCATGGCGGCGGCGTTGATGAGCTGCATGGCGGCGGCGCTCAACAGTTGTGCCACACTGATCTCAATGGACATCGTCAAGCGCATGCGGCCGGATACGCCGGATACCCGCGTGGTCACCATCGGTCGAATCACGACGGCGGGCATCATGGTTCTGGCCATGCTCTGGTCCACGCAGGGGGACCAATTCGGAACAATTTTTGAAGCAATCAACAAGATCCCGATGACTTTCGCTCCGGCGGTGACGACGGTTTTTGTCCTGGGAATTTTCTGGAAGCGCGGAACCTGGCAGGCGGCGATGGCGACGCTTTATATCGGCTCCGTGATTGGAGCCGTTTATTTCATTGCCGATTTGCCAAAGGTCGGCACGGCGCTTCTCGGGCCGGAGAAGGTGTCGGCCGGTTTCAGCGGGCTGGTGACGGATCCAGTGGCCGGGCTGGGAATCCCTTTCATGTTGGTGGGGCCGATTCTGGTGGTCGTGTGCACTGTCATATATGTGGTGACCAGTTTGGCGACCCCCGCCATGGATTCTCGGGAAGTGGCGAAAGTTTGCTGGGACCATCCGCTGGCCTTCCTCAAAGGGCGCGTTGCGGGTTTGGGTGATCCGCGCGTGATTGCCTTGATTCTGGGGATCGTGGTTGGTGCCCTGTATTATGGGTTGCGTTAACCGACAAAATCAAACCAACAAAAAATGAACAGTAATGAACGATTATTAACGAGCCTGGCTCACAAGGAGCCGGATCGTATTCCCTTCGATCTGGGGGGAACTCTGGTTACCGGGATCAATGTGAATGCACATCGCAGGCTGAGGCGCAGGCTGGGGTTGCCTGAAGAACCGGAGGTGCTCGACCGGGTGACGCAGATGGCTGAGACCGGTGATGATGTGCGCGAGAGGCTGGGGGTGGATGTGAAGAGCGTGCGCCCCCGATTCCCGTCACGGTCCGGTCTGGCACGGGACCTTGGTGTCGAAGGGGAGCATGACCGGTTGATCGACGAGTTCGGGATGGGGTGGCAGATGCCCGCTTCGGGGGGGCATTATTATGACTTGTACCTGAGTCCTTTGGCCGGCGTGACGACGGTTCGGGAGATTGAACGCTATCCCTGGCCCGACCCGCTCGACCCCGGCCGTTTCACAGGCTTGCGGGAGCGCGCTGATGCCGTGGTGCATGGCGAGGGGCGCGGGTTCGTTGCGGAACGGATGAGTTCCGGCATGTGGGAGCACGCGATGTGGCTGCGGGGCTACGAGCAGTTTTATGCCGACATGGTTCTGGAGCCGGAACTGGTCCATGCGATCATGAGCAAGGAGCTCGAGCTGAAGATGGCGTACTGGGGCCGGGTGATCGAATTGCTCGAGGGGCACACGGTGATCATTTCCGAAGCCGATGATCTCGGGGGGCAGGACGGCCTCCTGGTTTCGTTGGAGATGTACAAGGAGCTGATCTGGCCCTATCATAAGAGGCTGTTTGAATTTCTCAAGGGCAAGGCCCGGAACGGAACGAAGGTCCTGATTTTCTTCCACAACGATGGCGCGATCTTCGAGACGCTCCCCCTGCTGGTTGAGATCGGCGTGGATATCATGAACCCCTGGCAGGTCAACTGCCGCGGGATGGGTGACACGGCCAAATTCAAGCGGGAGTGGGGGAAGGATCTGACCATCTGGGGCGGCAGTTGTGATACGCAGCGGGTATTGCCATTCGGAACGCCCCAGGAGGTCCGGGACGAGACGCGGCGCCGGATCGAGGACCTGGCGCCGGGCGGCGGGTTTGTTTTTGCGCCGATTCATGTTATTCAGGGCGGTGTGCCTCCGGAGAACATCATGGCCTGGTGGGAGACGTTGCAGGAATACGGGAGTGGGGCGTCATGAAACTGTTGACGGTGATGAAAAGGACGACATGGGTGTTGACCTTCGCGCTGACTGGGGCGGCGTCTGCCGAGACCACGGGGCCCGTGGCCAGATGGGCGTTCGACCAGGAGGTGATCCCGGCGAGCCTGGAACCCGGGAAAGCCTGTCCGAAACTGAATGCCGTGGATTCGGTCAGCCGGACTCAGGACGCGGTCCTTGGCTATGGCACGTTCGGGCCCGGGGTGAGCGGCGGCGGGTTCAAGGGGGACGGATTCACGAGCCGCATCGTCCGCCGGGCCGACGCCGCGCCGGCACTGACGAACGCGTTCAGTATCGAGGCGTGGATCGCGCCGCAGGAATATCCCTGGAACTGGGCGGGACTCGTGGATCAGGAGCAGGTCGCCAAGGCGTGGATCGGCGCGGCGCCAGTGCGCCAGGATCAGGGGCTGCCTGGCGAGGCGCAGGGAGGTAAGGCGGGATATTCCCTTGGCATCAACAAGCTGGGGCAGGTCGGATTGTATGCCGCGATTGGCGGCCATTGGCAGGGTTGCCTCAGCCGCAACCCCGTGCCGTTGCTGCAGTGGTCGCATGTCGTCGGTGTCTTTGATCCGGGATCCGGGTTCGAAATTTATGTCGATGGCCAACGGGTGGGGGAAAACAGGATCCAGGGGGCCGTGACTCCCGCCAGCGAGACGGACTTGTGGGTGGGCATGTCCCACCGCAAACAGGTGCCGGCGGGCACCGAGCGGGGACCGTCCGCACGGTTTTATTCCGCCATGGTTTTTGACGGGCTGCTCGATGAGGTGCGGCTCCACGGCCGCAGTCTTACGGCGGAGGCCATTCGCCGGGCTTTTGCCGAGGTGAAGGTGGCCGATCCCCGGCCCTTGCAGTACCGGAAGATTCCCACCGGCCCGGAAGGGAGCGGCCGGTTCGGCGCCTATTATGCCCGGCTGAAATACTGCCCGGAATGGGATCGCCTCTGGCGCGTGGCGGATCACCCTGATGTGGTCGTGCAGTTCGATGAATCGCCCACCAAGCTCATTTTCTGGCGCGGCACCGGCTACATCCCCTACTGGGCCGCGGAGAACGGGGTTTGTGTTGCGGATGAGGGGGCCGAGAGTGGCAATGCTTGGGGCTGCTGCGAAGCGATGTCCGACAAGCAGTGCCGCTATTCCCATGTCCGTATCATCGAGAGCACCCCCGCGCGCGCGGTGATCCACTGGCGGACCGCCAGCCCCGATATCCGCTACGAGTCCAATCAGGTCAATCCCGATACCGGTTGGGGCGAGTGGACGGACGAGTACTACTATACCTATCCCGACGGTGTCAGCGTGCGGTATCAACTGGTTCACAGCGATGGCGTGAGCGGCTGGATGGAGTTCCAGCAAACCCAGACGCTCAACCAGCCCGGGACGCGTCCACAGGACAATCTGGAGACAGAGGCGATCACCGTCATGAACATGAACGGCGAGACGGGAAGTTACATCTGGGACAAGCCGTATGGCCGATGGGGCAAGCCTCTGGACAACGCCACTATCCAGGTGACGAATCTCAAGGCGCGTAACCGCCATTATGTCATTGGGGAAACCGGGTCGAAGTGGATTCCGTTCTCCTTCGGGGCGCCGCCGTGGACGTATTTCCCCTGCTGGAACCACTGGCCGGTGGCGCAGGTGCCTAATGACGGCCGGGTCGCTGCCGCTCCAGACAGACCGAGCAGTTCCTGCTGCGGCACGCTCGTTCCGGTAAAGCACAAGATCGATGCCGTGACCATGTCCGCCTGTAACCTCTACGGCATGACCGACCAGCCGGTTCGGACATTGGTGACGCTGGCTCGTTCGTGGAACTTCCCGGCCGAAATGAAAGTGGCGACCGAGGGGGTCGGGAGCCTGGGGTACGACAAGAATCAGCGGGCCTACGTCCTGGACGTCAACGGGGGGCAACCGCCCTCGAAACTGGAGTTGAAACTCATGGGCAGTTCCCAATCGCCGGTACTCAATCCCGCGTTTGTGATCCGCAACTGGGGTGAATCCGGGGTGAACGTCATGCTCGATGGCAAGGGTATGCCCCGTGGTAGGACGTTTCGTTGCGGGTACGTCAACACCCTCGGGGGATGCGACCTAATCATCTGGCTCAAGCATGAGTCGGAGCAGCCTGTGGCCATCACGCTGGAGAAACGATGAGAAGGATTTATTTATTAAACGTGGCGTTGTGTGGCCTGGCAGCGGCGGGCAACTGTGCCGATGCCACCACCTATCAGCAGTTCAACGTCGAGGATAAGGTTGCCGTCATCGAGCGGGTCTCCTTGCCGAAGCCCCCCCTGTGGGCGCGGGACGTTTCGCAGTCCCGGCATGAGTGGGGCAAGGCTGGCGTCCAAGGCAAGCCAGTGTTCGAGGCGGTGATCCCGTTTGTGGTGCCGCCTGCCAAGGATTCCGGAGAGCCTTTCTACAAGCATAATCACTGCCCGAGCATCGCCTGGCTCCCCAACGGTGATTTGCTGGCCTGCTGGTTCTCGACGGAGGGGGAGGCGGGGACGGAGATGACGATCCTTGCCAGCCGGAAGCGAGCCGGGGCACGGGAGTGGGATCCTGCATCGGAATTCTTTAAGGCCAGGAACCGGAATATGACCGGATCCTCGCTGTTTCATGACGGCGCCGGGACGCTCTTCCACTTCAACGGGATCGGACGGGAAGGGATCCCGGGCTGGGACCGTCTGGTGCTGATGTTGAGGACCAGCCGGGACAACGGGGTCACCTGGACGACGCCACGAGCCATCTCTCGGGACGGGGTGTACACCACCCGAAACCAGGCCATATCGGGAACGGTCATGACCCGCGGCGGGATCCTGATCCAGCCCTGTGACGCCACCCCGTGGGGTGAGGGGCCCTCGGCCCTGCATATCAGCCGTGACCAGGGCCTGACCTGGGTAGATGCGGGCGGCGACATCCGGGGTATCCATGCCGGGGTGGCGGAGTTGACTGATGGTCGGCTGATGGCGTTCGGGCGCGCCCAGGCCCTTGATGACCATATGCCGATCAGTCTTTCCCGTGACCTGGGCAAGACCTGGACCTACAAGGCGAGTCCGTTCAATCCGATCGGGAGCGGGCAGCGGCTCGTCTTCATGCGGTTGGCCGAAGGGCCGTTGTTGCTTGTGTCGTTCACCGACGCTTTCTGGAAGGTGGAGAAGGCCCAACGTAAAGGACTGGCCTTTACGCGCGCCGACGGCCGATCGTTCATCGGTCACGGGTTGTTTGCCGCGTTGTCCTTTGATGAGGGGGAGACCTGGCCGGTGCGTAAACTCCTGACCCCGGGCGACGGCTCGTACGGGGGGGGGGCATGGACGGGAACATTCACGACCACAGCGGATACCGCCGAACCTGGAGGCTATCTGGCCGCCACGCAGACACCGGACGGTGTTATCCAATTGATTTCCAGCCGCCTACATTACCGTTTCAATTCCATCTGGCTCAAAACGCCCGGAGAATAAATAGATTTGTCACCGGTCGCTGAATGCCACATCACTGTATCTCAATTTTGAGCCTTTTTGGCCAGCAGCAAGGCGAGTCATGCCGGGTAATGCGTAATTTTGGAATAAAACAGTACTGGGCGGGCGTGAGCATCTTGGATTACCTGGCGTATGACCAGGTGTGGTTCGACGCTAACCTCAAGGCGATTGAGACGTTTCCTGATGCCATGTTCCTGCCCGGGTTCTGGGCCGAGTATGGGATGTGTACGGAGCCTTCCGCGTTTGGTGCCCGATGCATGTTCCCGGAGAATGAGTTCCCCTTTGCCCATGCAATCTTTCGACAGGTGGAGGATGTGGATTACGTGGTAGAGCCCAATCCGGCCACAGACGGGCTCTTGCCTTTAGTGCTCAAGCGGTTGAAATGGGCGGAACCCCGCATGAAGGAGAAGGGGCATACCATCCGGTTCTCCGTTTCGCGTGGGCCGTTGAATATCGCGACCTCCAGCCATGTATTGTTTATTTCCAGAAAGTTCCTATAGTCTGCGCGTGTAGTTTCAAACAGGCTCGGTCGCGCGAGCATGGGGAGGACATAATCATGGGCGGCTTCTTTGGTGTGGTGTCTAAGGCGGATTGCGTCAACGACTTGTTCTACGGGACTGATTATCACTCCCATCTCGGGACCCGGCGGGGCGGGCTGGCA